>CAJBIL010000176.1 GCA_903953145.1 uncultured beta proteobacterium | reverse complement strand
GGCCACCAGCAGGCCGCGCTGGCCTTTGCCGATCGGCGCGATGATGTCGATGATGCGGCTGGTCATGTTTTCCTCGCCGCGAATATCGCGTTCGAGTTTCATGTGTTCTGCCGGATGCAGCGGCGTCAGGTTTTCGAAGAGGATCTTGTTCTTCGATGCTTCCGGTGCTTCGCCGTTGATCTTGTCGACCTTGACCAGTGCAAAGTAACGCTCGCCTTCTTTCGGCGTGCGGATTTCGCCCTCGACGGTGTCACCGGTGTGCAGGTTGAAGCGACGGATCTGGCTTGGGCTAACGTAAATGTCGTCAGTGCTGGCCAGATACGAGGTGTCGGGCGAACGCAGGAAGCCGAAGCCGTCGGGCAGCGTCTCCATCGTTCCGTCACCGAAAATCGTCTCGCCTTTTTTCGCCTGATTCTTGAGCAGGGCGAAGATCAGTTCGTGTTTTCGCAGGCGGTTGGCGCCGTCAATATTGTTGGTGACGGCCATTTCGAGAAGCTGGCTTACATGTAGGGCTTTGAGTTCGGATAGGTGCATGTGCAGACGAGGGAGAGGAGAGAGCGAGGGCGCTGAGCGTTGCCGCTGGAAACGCAAGTAGAGTGTGGTGGGGGTGTTGCCGAATTGTTGCTAAGAGATGAGGCTGGTGTTAGCCGTATGTGCTACGTTGCTTTGTCGGCTCTAGCCGTTTGTTCGTGGCGCATAAATTATTTTTGCGCCACGTAACTTGAACAGAAAATCGAGAGTAACGATTTTAAAGATTACTGTCAATGAAGGCTGTGAGCTGTGACTTGCTGAGTGCGCCTACCTTGGTTGCTTCGATATTACCGTTTTTGAACAGCATCAGCGTCGGAATGCCACGAATGCCGTAATTGGCAGGGGTCTTCTGATTATCATCGATATTCAGTTTTGCAACCTTCAGGCGACCTGCGTAATCCTTTGCGATTTCGTCCAGGATAGGGGCGATCATCTTGCAAGGGCCACACCACTCGGCCCAGTAATCGACCAGCACTGGTTGTGCTGATTGCAGCACTTCGGTGCCAAAACTATCGTCAGTAACGTAATGGATATGTTCGCTCATCAAAAGCCTCTTGCAGAATCTGAAATGAAGGGAGAGAAGTAATACGAGATGCAACGTGTAGAGCTATCCTAGCGAAAAAAGTTCGGCAAGGGAAGCAAGCCATTCGCAAGCCTGACGATAGTGTGGCAAATGCGCTATAGTTTTCTATCTCTCCAAGCGTAACGGAAAATGCCATGACCTTTGTTGTTACCGAAAACTGTATCAAATGCAAATTCACCGATTGTGTCGATGTGTGTCCCGTTGATTGCTTCCGTGAGGGCCCCAATTTTCTGGTGATCGATCCCGATGAGTGCATTGATTGCACGCTTTGCGTCCCTGAATGTCCCGCTGAAGCTATTTTTGCTGAAGATGATGTGCCGGATGGGCAGCAGCAATTTATCGCCCTCAACGCCGAGTTGGCGAAGGCCTGGCCAACGGTAACCGAGAGCAAGGGCGCGCTTGATGAGGCGGATGAATGGAATAACAAGCCAGACAAACTGCAGTATCTTGAGCGCTGAATCTGCCAAAATCAGCCGGTGATCGTCATTCTTCAATTGTGTTGATTTCGCTCCCGCCTGGGGAGGCTTTTCTAGATGCCGTTGCAGCGGCGATGCTTGAGCGCTGTAACGAGTTTCCGGGACTGACTGACCGCAGCGATTTGTCCTCCGTCCTTGTTTTTGCCCCGGCACTGCCGATTGCTGCGGAATTGCGCCAGGCGATGGTGCGCGTTGCCGGCAAAGCATTGCTTCTGCCAGTCTTTGAGACGCTGTCCCACTGGGTGCAAACGGCAGTTGTATCCGAGGTTCAGGCACCGCTGCCGGACAGCGAGCGACTGGTGCTGTTGCATGAGGCGCTGCGTGAGCGTCAGTGGTTTGATGAGGGGGCTTTGTGGGGTATCGCCAGTGAAATGGCGGGATTGTTCGATGAGTTGACCGCTGCTGCTATTCATTTGCCGGAAGATGAAAGCGCGCTTGCCGTTCAGCTTGAACGCGCCTATGCCTTACGTGCATCAACGCCGCTTGTTTTTGAAGCGCGTGTGGTGCATGAGCTATGGCGTGCTCTCTCTGCTGCCGGTAGGCCTGATGCGGCGGGTGTCTATCGGCTGCGTCTGGGACGGCTTGCCGAACTAGCCGAGAAGCCTTTGCTGGTCTTGCTTGACGCGGCCCCGAATGAGGCGCTTGATCCTGCTGAACATGACTTTTTACTGCGTTATGCAGCGCGTCAGCCGGTGGCGATTTTTTATCCGGCGCCCCGTGCAACCGTTGCTACGCCTTTGCTGGCAACGCTGGCCGCAGCCTGGCCTGAAAGCCCTGTGCTTGCGAATGATCCGTTGCATGACCGGGCGCTCGCATTAGCGGTTCGTTTGCCAGATAGTCCGTTAGTTGACCGACTACAACTCGTCCCCACTGCTGGGCGTGAGCAGGAGGCGCTAGCTGTTGTCGCGCAGGTCGGTAAATGGCTTGGCGATGGATTGCGCCGCATCGTATTGATTACCCAGGATCGGCTGACGGCCCGTCGTGTGCGTGCTTTACTTGAACGTGAAGGTATTCTGGTGGTTGATGAAACCGGCTGGCTGCTTTCCACTTCGCGGGCTGCTGCTGCCGTCGATGCCTTGATCGAAACAGCGGCAGGCGATGCGTACTACCGTGATCTGCTTGACCTCTGCAAGTCGCCTTATGTTTTTGCCGATTGTGACGCAAGCGAGCGGAAGTCGGCCGTCTTTGCACTTGAGTCTGTCATTCGTCGTGCATCATTGCGTTCAGGGTTGCAGCGCTTCAGGCGCTGCCTGGTTGAGTCGGACGATAAGGCCGTTCAGGCATCGAAGGCGCTTGGTATTACCTTGCTTGATCGTATTGAGGCGGCAAAGTCGCTGTTGCGCTCGCGCCCGGCAACTTTGCCACGCTGGATCGACCGCCTGCATAAAGCACTTGAAGCCTTAGCCGCTCAGCCCTTGCTGCTCAAAGATCCGGCTGGCAAGGCGTTACTCGAACTGCTGGCAAATCGCCGTCAGGAACTCGACGGTAGTACGGCACTATTTTCGTTTGCAGCCTGGCGTGACTGGCTTAACCGTGAATTTGAAGCGACTAATTTTCGCGATGGCAGTATTGCCAGCCCGATTGTTCTGACGCCGCTAAATGCAGTCTGTTTACGTCGTTTTGAGGCCGCTTTGCTGATCGGCGGTGATGCACGGCAACTGACACCCGCCGCAAGTGGTGCATTTTTTAATCAGTCGGTACGTCGCGAACTTGGCCTGCCGACTCATGAGCAGGCCGAATGCGAACTACGCCGCGATCTCGAACTGTTGCTCGCGACGGTGCCACGCGTCGTCGTCACCTGGCAGGCTGAGCATGAGGGTGAGGCTAATCTGCTGGCCCCCGAGCTTGATCTGCTGGCAACACTGCATCAGTTGGCCTGGGGTGACAATCTGCATCGTCAGCCGCTGCCGGCGCGCCACGAAGCATCTCCGGCGCGTGCTATTGCGCCCGGCGCAACCCTGGGCGCCGCCCCTGTGGCCCCGGAGGCCCTGATTCCACGCCGGATATCAGTGAGTGGCTATACCAGTCTTGTCGCCTGTCCCTATCGTTTTTTCGCGCGCCATGTTCTTGGTTTGGGCGAAATGGACGAGGTCAGCGAGGAAATGGGCAAGAGTGATTATGGTGCGTTGGTGCATCGCGTACTCGAGCGTTTTCATGCGCGTTACCCATTGATCCTGGGTCTGCCTGAGAACGAGGCGCTGGAAGCCTTGCAGGCTTGTGTGACAGAAGTTTTTGCACCCGCTGTTGAGGATAATTTTCTCGCCATCGGTTGGCGTTTGCGTTGGGAAAAGCGGCAGGCAGCCTATCTTGACTGGCAACGTGGTGTCGAGACTGTTGGCTGGCGTTGGTCGCAGGCCGAAACGCGCGTCAGCCGCCTGTTCCCGCTTGAAAATGGCATCGGCATCGAGCTTTATGGGCGGATCGACCGGGTTGATACGATTGGGCTGGGTGCTGCCAGTGTTTCACTGCTCGACTACAAGACTC
>CAJBIL010000175.1 GCA_903953145.1 uncultured beta proteobacterium | reverse complement strand
GTGCTTCAGGATGGCAAGCAGCAGTCACTTTGTCAGTGGCAGGGCAAGGTATTGCTGGTAGTCAATACTGCGAGCTATTGCGGCTACACATCGCAGTACGACGGCCTGGAAAAACTCTATGAGCAGATGAAGGCGCGTGGCCTGGTTGTTGTCGGCTTTCCGTCCAACGATTTTGGCGAACAGGAGCCGGGCGCAAATGCTGAAATTGCAGAATTCTGCCGTTTAACTTATGGCGTGCAGTTCCCGATGTTCGCCAAAGCCAAGGTGGTTGGGCGCGACATGAGCCCGTTCTACGCACAGCTAGCCAAGGAAACCGGCAAATCACCGCAGTGGAATTTCCACAAGTATCTGATTGATCGCAGTGGTCGGCAGGTCGTGAGTTTCGACAGCAGCATCGCGCCAAACGACAAGGCGTTGCTCGCGACCATAGAAAGCTTCCTGAAAAAATGAGTCCGCTTTCAGAATTGCCTGCCACGATGCTTCGACAGGGAGCACAGCGCATTGCCGTGATTGGTGCCGGAATCTCAGGTCTGTCCAGCGCCTGGCTGCTTGGGCAAAAGCATAAGGTTACGTTGTTCGAGGCTGGCAGTTATGCGGGTGGCCACACCAACACGGTAGATGTCACGGTGGATGGCATCACGCATCCCGTAGATACCGGGTTTCTGGTCTTCAACAGCAAGACTTACCCCAATCTGACCGCGCTTTTTGCACATCTTGACGTGGCGAGCGTTGAGACGCAGATGACTTTTGCGGTCAGTCTGGATTCGCCACGTCTGGAGTGGTCGGGCAGTAATCTGGCGACCGTTTTCGGGCAGAAGCGCAATCTTGTGCGGCTGGATTTCTGGCGCATGCTGGCCGACATCCTGCGTTTCAACCGCGAGAGTCTCGCGTGGATGGCAGCACATTCCGACGATAGCCTCAGTCTGCGTGATTTTCTTGCGGCCGGCCGCTATTCGAAGCCCTTTGCAGAGTGGTATCTGTTGCCAATGGCAGCGGCCATCTGGTCATGCCCGGCCGGCCAGATGCTTGATTACCCGCTGGCTACTTTTGTGCGTTTTTGCAGCAATCATGGCCTCCTGCAAGTTTTTGACCGGCCCGCCTGGCGCACCGTGCAGGGGGGCGGCCGCGAATATGTCAAAAAGCTGATTTCGCAGATCGCCGACCTGCGCCTTAATACGCCGGTGCTTGGCGTCGAGCAGAGCAAGAAGGGCGTCCTGCTTGCCTCTCAGGGCAATAACGGTGAGGTGCTAAGTGAGCATTTTGATCATGTGGTTTTTGCCTGCCACAGCGATCAGGCGCTGGCGATTCTTGGCGATGGTGCGTCGCCGCAGGTGCGCCAGACGCTGGGGGCGATCCGCTATGCGCCGAACCGCGCTGTGCTGCACACCGACCCCGCCTTGTTGCCGCGTAACCCGGCACTCTGGTCGGCCTGGAATTACATTTCGGGCGAAGCTAGCGCAAATGATCAACGCCCGGTCAGCGTTTCCTATCTGATTAATCAGTTGCAACCTTTGCCGTTCAAAACCCCGGTGGTGGTTTCGCTGAATCCGCAGCGCGAACCGGCGAGTGACAAGGTGATCGCTGAGTTCGATTACGCACATCCTGTCTTCGATGCTGCTGCGATTGCTGCACAACGCGAAATCAAGCAGCTCAACGGCCAGCGGGGTATCTGGTTTTGTGGCGCTTGGAACGGCTACGGTTTTCATGAAGATGGCCTGAAATCAGCCCTGAGCGTGGCGAATGCGCTGGATTGCCAGGCGCCGTGGCAGATGACTGAGCGCCGGAGCTGTGCTGCATGAGTGAACGCATGGCCTTGTCGCCGTCCTTGCTATTTTTCGGCAAGGTCATGCACAACCGCTTGCGGCCAGCCGCCCATCGTTTCGTTTACCCGGTGTACTTCTGCTTGCTGAAGTTGTCAGGTGTAGAACAGGCGGCTGGCCCACTTTTTTCGATCAACCGGCGTAATTTTTTCAGTTTTCATTTTGCCGATCACGGCGCGCGCGATGGCTCGCACCCCTTGTCGTGGATACGTCATCTGCTCGCACAGCAGGGTATTGCTGCCGATGGCGAAGTCTGGCTGCAATGCTTCCCGCGTGTGCTGGGATTTGTGTTTAACCCGGTGAGCTTCTGGTTTTGCCACAACCCGGCGGGCGAGCTGGTTGCGGTGCTGGTCGAGGTAAACAATACATTTGGCGAGCGCCACAATTATCTGTTGGCGCACCCGGATGGCCGGGCGATTGTGGATGGCGACCTGTTCGAGCGGCCAAAGGTGTTTCATGTTTCACCATTTATGGCCGTGGCTGGTTTTTACCGCTTCCGCTTTTATGCCAAGCCGGCGACTGCCGGCAAACCGGCCACGCGGCTGGCGCGTATCGACCATGGTGATGCGGCCGGTGATTTGCTGCACACCGCGATTTCCGGTCGTGCCACCCCAATGAGCAGCGGTGCGCTGTTTAAGGCGTTTGTCAGCTACCCGTGGCTGACGGTTGGCATTGTTTATCGTATCCATTGGCAGGCGCTCAAGCTCTGGCTCAAGCGCGTGCCTTTCTTTAGAAAACCTGAACCCCCGCTTGAGGAGACGACGCGATGAACCCCCTTGAAAATACACTAACACTGCCAGCCGGCGCGCCCTCTTCAGCGATTGCCATGCCGCGTAGCGCACGGGCCATACTCGGCCTGCTCGAAAAAATCGGCCACGGCGAGTTGGAAGTGCGTTTGCCGGGCGGTGCCAATCTGCGCTTTGGTGAGCGCGGGCAACCGCGTGGACAAGCAGGAAAAATCAGCGCCGTCCTGGAGATTAATAACTGGTCGGTATTTGATAGCGCGCTGGCCCGTGGCGATGTCGGTTTTGCCGAAGCGTGGATCGACGGTGACTGGCACAGCCCCGATCTCGCGGCACTGCTGACGCTGTTCGCCAACAACCGCGAGTTGATGTCGCGTGCGGTGTACGGGCAATGGTGGGGGCTGCTGACGGCGCGCCTGCGTCATCTCTTTAACGACAACACGCGTACCGGCTCACGCCGCAACATCATGGCGCACTATGATCTGGGCAATGACTTTTACCGGTTGTGGCTTGATCCGACGATGAGTTATTCCAGCGCCCTGTATTCCGGGGTAGAAAACCGCTCGCTGGCCTCGGCGCAACTCGTCAAATACCGGCGCATTATTCGCCAGCTGGATATTCGGCCGGGGCAGCGCGTGCTGGAGATCGGCTGCGGCTGGGGCGGCTTTGCCGAAACCGCTGCCCGTGAGGCAGGGGCTGAGGTGGTGGGGCTGACCCTGTCGCCGTCCCAGCTTGAGTTTGCCCGTGAGCGAATGGTCACGGCGGGTCTGGATGACCGGGTGCAGCTTGAGTTACGTGACTATCGTGACATGCACGGAGAACAGTTCGACCATATTGTGTCGATCGAAATGTTCGAGGCCGTCGGCGAGCGCTGGTGGCCGGGTTACTTCAAGACGCTCAAACGCCTGCTCAAGCCGGGCGGGCGTGCGGCGGTGCAGAGCATTACGATCCGCGACGATCTGTTCGCACGCTACCGCAAGGGCACCGATTTCATCCAGCAGCATGTCTTCCCCGGTGGCATGCTGCCCAGCCCGTCGGTGTTTAGCAAGCAGGCGGCCAAGGCCGGGCTGACGGTGCGCGATGCCTTTGCCTTCGGCCCCGATTACTCGCGCACCCTGGCTGAATGGTCGGTGAGTTTTGAGCGCGAATGGCCGGCGATTGAGCGTTTGGGCTTTGACGAGCGTTTCCGCCGGGTCTGGCGTTTTTATCTGGCCTATTGCCAGGCTGGCTTCAACAGCGGCTGCACCGATGTTATGCAGTTTGAACTGGTGCACACCCCGTGAAAAAACTGATCGCTATTGCCTTGCTGTGCTGTGCGGCGCTGGCGCATGCCTTGCCCGATGCCGTGCGCAAGGGCGAGGCCGGCTGGCGGCAGTGGGGCAGTGGTGAAATGAGCTGGTTTGGTTTTTCCCTCTACCGCGCCACGCTGTGGGTTGCCGGTAATGCCGTCGAAACCTCGCCCTCCGCGCTGCAACTCGACTACCTGCGCGATATTCCGCGTGATCGGCTGGTGCAGGTCAGCCTCGATGAAATGAGTCGCCTCGGTGCCGATGCGCCGCAATTGCAACGCTGGGAGCCGGAGTTGCGGCGTGTTTTTCCCGATGTCAAAGAGGGTGACACCATCATCGGTGTCCATTATCCGGGGCGGGGCGCGCAGTTTTATTATCAGGGCAAGCCGAGTGGCGAAGTCGCCGACCCGGAGTTCGCCCGCCGCTTCTTCGGCATCTGGCTGGATACGGCAAGCCGCAGCCCGGCCTTGCGTACCGCCTTGCTTAAACGGCCGGACGGCGGCTGATGCAGGCGCTGCCGCAATGGCAAGAGCAATGGCAAGAAAAACGGCAACTGCTCGCCTACGGTGCGCTCGGCCTGCCGCTGGCGATGGCTGCGCTGCCGATCTATGTGCATGTGCCGAAACTCTATGCCGAAGCGACCGGCATGAGCCTGGGTCTGCTCGGAGGTTTGTTGCTGGCGGCACGTTTGCTCGATGCCGGCGTTGATCCACTATTGGGTGTCTGGAGTGACCGCACGCCCCGCCGGCAACGGCTGATTCTGCTGGCGCTGCCTTTCCTCGCGCTGGGCATGCTGGCCTTGTTGCATCCACCGGCAGCCGGCAGCGGTCTCAGTGCGCCGTTGTGGATGCTGCTGGCGATGGCGGCCACCTATTTTGGCTTCTCGCTGGCGAGCATCGCTTATCAAGCCTGGGGCGCGGAGCTGGGCAGGGACGCCGGCCAGCGCACGCGGCTGGTGGCCAGCCGCGAAGGTTTCGGCCTGCTCGGGGTGGTGCTCGCTGCGGCATTGCCGGGGCTGCTCTCCAGTGATCTGGCGCAGGGTTTGTCGTGGCTGGCGTGGGGTTTTCTGCCGCTACTTTTTCTGCTGGCGACAATGACACTGCTCGCCTCGCCACCTTCGCAGCCAAGGCTTCCGGCCAATGTGCAATGGCAGCTCGCCTTGCGCCAAGCCTTGCAGGATCGGCGTTTTCGTTACCTGCTGACCGTATTTGTGTTGAACGGGATCGCTGCGGCGCTGCCGGCGACGCTGGTGCTTTTCTTTATTGCCGACGTGCTACAGGCCGAGTCATGGAGCGGGGCTTTTCTGAGCATCTATTTTGTCAGCGGTGTCGCTTTTCTGCCGCTTTGGGTATCGCTGGCGCGGCGTTTCGGGCGGGTGCCGGTGTGGGTGGCGGCCATGCTGCTGGCCGTGATCAGCTTTGTTTGGGCGTGGGGACTGGGTGTCGGCGATGTGTGGCCGTTTGCCGTGGTGTGTCTGCTCTCGGGGGCCGCGCTCGGTGCTGACCTGACGCTCCCCGCCGCTTTGCTGGCTGAGATTACTGAAGGTGGCGATAGCGCGTCGCAGCGACAAGCGCAGGCGGGGGGGTACTTTGGTTGGTGGAATCTGGTAGCCAAGCTCAACCTCGCGCTGGCTGCCGGCCTGGCCTTGCCCTTGCTCGATCTGGCCGGCTACCGGCCGGGCGCGGTTAATGCGGATGCGGTCGTTGCATTGTCTGCGGTGTATTGCCTGCTGCCGCTGCTATTTAAAGCGGTTGCCATCACGCTGGCCTGGCGCTGGCGCAAAATTCTGGAGGCATCATGATCAAAAAACTGTGGCTATCGTTCTGTGCATTGGGCATTTTTGGCCTGGGCGCTTGTGCCGGCGTGCCGGTGGAGCGCTACCGGGCGGAACAACCGGTGCTCGATCTCGCGCAGTATTTCAACGGCACGCTCGATGGCTGGGGAATGTTTCAGGATCGCTCCGGCGAAGTGATCAAGCGCTTCCATGTGGTGATCGACGCCAAATGGGAGAAGCGTGACGGCAAGGAGGTGGGCACGCTCGACGAGAACTTCAGCTGGTCGGACGGCACCACCTCGCGCCGGGTGTGGACGATCACCCGCCTTGATGCCGGCCATTATGTCGGCCGCGCCGATGATGTGGTGGGTGACGCGCAGGGCGAGGCAGCGGGTAATGCGCTGCGCTGGCGTTATGTGCTGGCCTTGCCGGTGGATGGCAAGGTGATCAATGTTGATTTTGATGACTGGATGCTCCTGATCGACGAGAAAGTCATGCTCAATCGCTCGGCGATGAGCAAGTTCGGCTTTCATCTGGGTGAAGTGACCTTGAGTTTTACCAAACGCCAAAGCGAGCCAAAATGAATCCGGAAATTACCGAATGGGAAGACAAGCGCGTCTGGCTGGTTGGCGCTTCGAGCGGCATCGGCGCGGCGCTGGCCCGGGCATTGCTGGTGCGCGGTGCGCGTGTCGCCCTGTCGGGGCGGGACGGTCTGCGCCTGCTGAATGTGGTGAAGGGCGTTGCCGGCGCTGGTGATGCGTTGATACTGCCCTGCGACGTGACGGAAGAGGCGAGCGTGCAACGGGCCTGGAAGCGGCTACTCGGCGTCTGGGGCGGCGTTGATGTGGCGATTTATCTGGCCGGCGACTACCTGCCGATGCATGCCTGGGCGCTGGATGTGAAAAAAGCGCAGCACATGATCGACGTTAACCTGACCGGCGCCGTCCGTTTTGCCGCTTGTGTCGTGCCGCAATTGCTCAAGCAGGGCAGTGGCCACATCGGCTTCACGGCCAGTGTTGCCGGCTATCGTGGCCTGCCCCGCTCGCTGATTTACGGCCCGACCAAAGCCGCGCTGATCAACTTTGCCGAAGCGCTTTATCTGGATCTGTCACCCAAAGGCATTGGCGTGCGGGTGATCAATCCGGGTTTTGTCGCGACCCCGCTCACCGCCCAGAACGAATTTGCGATGCCGGCATTGATCACGCCCGAAGTCGCGGCCGAGGCGACGATTGACGGGCTTGCCGGTCATGCTTTCGAGATTGATTATCCAAAGCGCTTTACCCGCTTCATGAAACTGCTCGCCACTTTGCCGCATTGTCTGTATTTCCCGCTGGTTCGCCGGCTGACCAGCCATTGAAAGCGCTGAATATGAGCCAGAGCAACGCACTGGATGCCCTGATTGCCTTTTATGAAACGCTCAGCCCCGAGCAGGTCAGGCAGTTTTCCGCGCATTACGCCAGCGATGCGTATTTCAAGGATCCGTTCAATGAGGTACGCGGTCTGGCGGCCATCGAGCGTATTTTTACGCACATGTTTCGCCAGGTGGCCGAGCCGCGATTTTGCATCATCGAGCGCGTCGTTGATGAAAACGGCGCCATGCTCGTCTGGGAGTTTCATTACCGCGTGCGGCTGTGGGGGCGGGGTGAGGCACAACTGATGCGCGGTGTGTCACATCTCAAATTCAATGCAGAAGGCAAGGTCATCTGGCACCGCGATTACTGGGATGCAGCCGAAGAACTTTACGCCAAATTGCCCGGTATCGGATGCATCATGCGCCGGCTGAAAAAGGCACTGGCGGCCTGAGCCGCCAGCAGGATATTTTGTCTATATGTGACTAAAGGGGGTCACTACAGTCAAATTCTGAGGTTGGAAACCTGCTTCCAGCCACATTTCCGAAACAAACTAATTTGTGCCAGTAGCACGAATGCGACAGTGGTGGGCGTACGCGTAGTGCGTCGCGCCGCAAGGCTGTCAGTGGGGAATTACGCCCTTGGATCGCTTAGGCATGTGCCTGATGAATCGGTTGCACAGCCAGCCGCATTCCCATCGCCTTGAGAATTGCGGAAAGCGTTTTCAGTTCAGGATTTCCCTGTTCGGACAGCGTGCGATAGAGCGTATGGGCATTCACCTCTGCCTGACGCGCTATCTCCTGAACGCCGCCAAACGCCTTGCTGAGG
>CAJBIL010000174.1 GCA_903953145.1 uncultured beta proteobacterium | reverse complement strand
TCAAGGGCAAATCGCCAGAGATAGAAACCAGACTGGCCGCACTGGTGCCGTCGATGGTGTGTATCTCGGTAATGACGCGGGCGGAATTGCAATATGGGCTAACACGCTTGCCGGCTGAGCATCGCCTGCATTTAGCCGTGCGCCAGTTTTTCAAAATCGTTCGCATCCTGCCGTGGGATGCCGATGCCGCAGATTGGTACGCCGATATTCGCCATCAGCTCGTCAGCTCAGGGCAAGCGATCGGCGAACTGGACATGATGATCGCTGCGCACGCTTTATCTGCGGGTGCCGTGCTGGTGACCAACAACCTCCGGCATTATCAGCGGATTGCAGCACCGCTGATTCTGGAGAACTGGGCGTAGTGGTGTCGAGTCAACAGCGTCGGGGCTCGCACTAACGCAGAAACAGAAATTCTGACCACGGCTTCACTCATCACCTCTTCAACGCATAACGCGTATCCATGCGCCCCGCAGGCGAAGGGGCCTATGGCTCAAGTACCCTTGGGGTGCGGGTTACAGAGCATCTGACCTAATCAAATTACGGCCTCTCCTTCCTCGCCCGCCGACAACGTTCAGAGCAGTACTTAACCGCGTCCCAAACATTTGCCCATTTCTTCCGCCACAGATAAGGCCTGCCGCAACACAGGCAAATTTTGCTCGGCAGGTCGGATTTGTTGCGGTTGATCATCAGAAATCCAAGGTCATTTGTGCCACCGGTTTTGGGGTAGTTATTTTCCTGACAGACACACTACGTTTGCGCGAGGCGTGTTTGTCGACAATCGGTGCTTTTGCCGCGCGGATTTCCGGCTGGGCGCGTAGTTCAAACAGGCGTTTTTTCGCGGCGCGGGTTGCCAGCTCAAGATCAACCAGCGGCTCGGCAATATCCTCGCCCACGCGCAGGCCATAGCGGGCTTGCAGTTCGGCTGGCATGCGCCATGGCTCGAATAGCCAGCTATCCGGCACACGCCGTAGCGCCGGCAGCCAGCGCCGAACGAAAATGCCGCGCGGGTCGTGATCCTGCGCTTGTTTGATCGGGTTGTAGACACGCGGAATATTGATGCCGGTGGTGCCGGATTGCATTTGCATCTGGCTCCAGTGAATGCCCGGCTCATAGTCGAGAAACTGGCCGGCCAGCCACTGGCCAACCGGCTGCCAGTGCAACCAGAGCGGGTAAGCGGCCACCGAAACCAGCATGGCGCGCATGCGGAAATTGATCCAGCCGGTTTCGCGCAGCATGGCGACGCAGGCATCGACGAGCGGCCAGCCGGTGCGCCCGGCGGTCAAGGCCGCAAAATGCGCAGGGTTCCAGTCGTCTTCGCGCAAGCCGTCATAACCCCGATGCAGATTGCGAAATTCCAACGCCGGCTCACTCTCCAGCTTCTGGATAAAGTGGCAATGCCAGTAAAGACGGCTGATAAAGGCGTTGAGCCCGGCCTTGTGGCGGCTTTCGGCATGCGGCAGTTCAAGCATCTGGCGACGGGTGCCCTGAACAATTTCACGCAGACTGAGGCAGCCGAAGGCGAGATAGGGCGACAGCCGCGAACAGGCCGTCGGCGCGGAGAGCGGTGAGGAAATGCCGCCCCGATACTGCTTGCTGCGCGCCGTCAGAAAATCGTGCAAAACATCCAGCGCACGCTGCCGCCCGCCCTGCTGGCGTTGCGGTGGCTGTGCCGGGCTTAATCCGAGTTGCTCCGGTTTGGGTGGCATCTCGGCAGCCCAGGGCAAGGCGGCAAAACTGAGCGTGGAAGGTGCCGGGCGGCAGACT
>CAJBIL010000173.1 GCA_903953145.1 uncultured beta proteobacterium | reverse complement strand
GTGCAGCCCGCCATGCCGACAGCGCCGGAGATGGGAGCGCAAAGAGATGCGCAAACGGGAGCAAATCGTGGCGCGATCTAACTTTACCAGTGACGCAATACGCGTCATCCCGACCGATACGCGTTTTGATACACGGCTCTTCTATCTGATCGCGGGAAGTTTTCTCGGGGTTTTTCTGCTCTGGGGGATTTTTGCCGAACTCAATTCCGGTGCCATTGCGATGGGTGAGGTGATTCCGGCCGGCCGGGTAAAAACGATTCAGCACCTGGAAGGCGGCATCATCCGCGAAATTCTCGTCAAAGAGGGCGACCCGGTCAAAGCCGGTGCCGTCTTGCTGCGTCTTGAAGAAACTGAGGCCCGGGCCAGCGTGGCGATCAGTGAGGCGGATCATGCTGCACAAAATGCGCTGGTTGCCCGCCTTTCGGCCGAACGCGACGGCAAGCCTTATCGTCCGACCGCCGAACTCGCCGCTTCACCCAGTGTTGCCGCCCAGCTGCGTTTGTTCGAATCGCGCCGGATGGCCCTTGGCAAGGAGCTTGCCGGCCTGACCTCACGGCTGGCCGATACCCGCCGCGAGCAGCAAAGCTGGGAGGCAAAGGCGCAAGCCCTGAACGAGATGCAGGCCAATGCCGACGAAGAAAGTAAGCTTAACCGGCGGCTCTATGAGCAGAACTTCATCGCCCGGCCACGCCTGCTACAACTCGAAAGCCAGCGCGCCGACACCTCAGCACGCCTCTCTGAAAACTCGGCCGAAATCGCCCGCGCCAGGCAGCGCATCGCCGACACCGAGGTTTCGCTCGGCAAGCTGAAAAACGACTGGATGAACGCCCTGCTCGAAGAGCTGCGGCGCGCCGAAGAAGCCGCTGTAAAAGCGCAGGAGCAAGCCGCCGTCGCCCGTGACCGGCTGGCGCGAACGCAAATCCTCGCGCCGCAGGACGGCGTGGTCAATGGCCTCAAATATTCAACCGTAGGCGGCGTCATCCCGCCGGGCGGCGTCATCCTCGAGGTTGTACCCGCAGCGGAAGAACTGGTCGTCGAAGCGCGTGTCATGCCGGACGATATCGATGTTGTTCAGTCCGGGCTTGCTGTTCGCGTCAAACTCACCGCCTACAAGGCGCGCTCGCACATCACCCTGCGCGGTAAGGTCATTCACGTCTCCGGCAGCACCTTCCGCGATGAATCATCACAGGGCAACCCGTATTACAAGGCCCGCATCGAAATCGGGCCGGACGAGCTGAAAAAGATTGATCGCGGCCTGCTAACCCCCGGCATGCTCGCCCAGGTCGAAGTCGTCGCCGGCCAACGCAGCGCCCTGCGCTACCTGCTCGACCCGATCACCGACAGTATCGGACGGGCGTTCAAGGAAAGCTGAGCGCCACTCATTCGCTTTTGGCATAGTTTGGACTAATGAAATTTACACGGCGGCGGTTAAGTCGCTATGGGTCGAGTGCCCTGACGCTGAGGTGGCGTCACCTGCCTTGGTGTAAAATCGTTTATCGTTTTTTGGAGATCTGCGATGAAACTCTGGATTTTCCCGTTGTTATTTTTTCTGGCTGCCTGCGGACGCAGCCCTGAAGACGCTCAGAAAAAACTTGCTGAGTTGCAGGTGCCACCAACTGCGGAGACATTGATCGCTAAAACCAAGGAGGCGAAAGGTGAGGATGTGGCGAAAATGCTGGTGCAGGCGGGGGTAGACCCGAATGCACGCCAGGCAAACGGGATGACAGCATTGATGAGCGCTGTATTCAATGGTCAGCACGATGTGGCCAAGGTGTTGCTGGAGAAAGGTGCGCAGGTAGGGGCCGAGGC
>CAJBIL010000172.1 GCA_903953145.1 uncultured beta proteobacterium | reverse complement strand
TTTGATTGCCATACACGATCATGGGCTTCCATGGTTCTTCATCCCAAACAGTAAAGCCGTCACGATCCAGCCACTTGAAACGATAGTAGAGCTGCTGATTACTCGTACTGGTGTTAGTGATGTCGGCCTGAATGCGCAGTAAATTATCCCGTTTCGTTGCACGTAAATCAGTCACTTTCAGATTGCTCATTTTGCCTTGCTCTTCAATCTTGCTGGCAATTGATGGCGCATCGGATGGTGCCTTTGGCGAAGCAACAGAAGCCTGCGCAGGTGTGTTGGTTACAGGGGGTTGAACGGTCTCGCTGCCACGACTCAGCGATGTGGTTTTCATCGCAGCAACGCGCCGTGTTGCTAGCTGGGCAAATTGGCCATTCGGATATTTGCTCAAATAGTCTTGATAGTCTTCGGGTTGTTTGCTGTCCTTTATGCTGTCCCAGAAGGAAAGCTCTATGGCTTTCGGATCAACTGTCTGTATTCCAGGGTTGGATGGTGCTGCCGCTAACGTTTGCGCCGTTGCTGGCCCGGGAACAAAGTAAAAGTCGCCATCGGTCTGATCGTAGATTGCTGGTTGTTGTTCATGACCCACTGATTTTGCTTTCTGGGTCACCATTGCGCGCGTTTTTTTGAGCGCATCTGTCGAGCTGACACCGGGTTGAGAAATCATCGGCAGAAATTCTCGGGTGAACAATCCGTTCGGATTGCTGTCATTGTTGCCCAAACTGTCGAGTGCTTCCTGGTTCGCCCCTGCCGAGTACAGAACCGTTTGACCACTCGGAGAATTAGTCATGGCCAGACCACGCGTTGAGCCGATAGAACGCCCCGCCTTTTTTGGCAAGGGATTATTCCGGCATGCATCCAGAACCAGAAGCGTATATTTTGCTTTGGCAACTGCCAGTTTGTCTTGTAGTAAGGGAATGCTGATGGCTTGGTCGGCGACATCATCTGCTTCACGCGGTTGATCCATGTCGACTGGAACAAGGAAGTTCTGGTTGTTGATTTGTAAACCATGCCCAGCAAAAAAGAACACGCCGACGCCACCGCCTGAGACTTTTTGCACAAATTCATTAATGGCCTGATTCATCTTCTTTTGGCCGGCATTGTTTAAGGTTTGAACCTCAAAGCCTACTTTTCGAAGTTCGGCAGAAACCGAGTTGGCGTCATTGACTGCCTTTTCAAGTTTGGTAATATTTTGGTAATCATTATTGCCGATCACAAGTGCAACACGGCGCTCAGCTGCTGCAAAAGCCTCTCCCGAGACAAGTGAGAGCAATGAGCAAAAAATAAGCAGATATCTTTTCATGCAGTTCTCCAAGGATCTTGAATTCTCGGTCATACATTTACTCGGTTTTCTTTATTGATTTTTTAGCCGGCTGTTTTTTTGTACGTTGTGGCTTAATTGGGTTTTCAGTATTCGCTTTGACTTCTGATAGTTCGGTACCCAAAGTGCTTGGCTGACCCACATAAACCATGCCATCGGTTATACGAATTGGAATAATTGAAAAGCGATTGCCGATATTGACTTCTTTTCTGTGAGTTCCAGTCCCTGTTTTAAATTCAATCATTTGGGTCCCTTGAGGCAGGGTGCCGCGTGCCACAGAGATTTGCTCAGGCAATGTGCGCCAACTCCGGTCATCAGCCTGTTCACTCACTACGGTTGCTACATTGGTTAGCATTCCGGCTACAGCACCGGCTTTGTAGGCTTGGTCCTGAACAGTCGATTTCACTACAGCACGGATTACCGTTCGTAAAAGAATCCCTGGCATTTGATCCTTGAGCATGCGACGTGCCATGGTGTCCAGATTGGTCAGTGTTTCAACCTGAAGTTGTTTTCCTGCAACCGAAACTGAAGGGGGGACGAAGCCCTTGTTTTCCGATTTAATTAGCGGGAAAGAGAGTGGCGTAATCATGAAGCCAGAACTCCGTGGGATCGGAATAGGGATTGTTACTGACTTCCATGAGGGAGCAAATCCTGATTCGATGACAAACAAGACATCAGATTCCTTCGGCCCCGGACGACGGCGACCTACATCTTTAAGTCCAGCCTGAATGATGCGGGAGTTCGGTGCGAGTTTTAGTGCGTTGCGATAGCCAGGTTCTGCGAGAGACGATTCACCCGTGACTTCAAAGAAATAACCAGCCAGGTAATGTGCAAAAGTGTTTTGGAAGCCGTTCTTGAGACTATTAACTTCAGGAGTATCCAGTTCAGCCATCGGATATTCTTTCATCTGCTTGAGATCAACAGTGGCTTTCTGAGCTTTGGCATCTTCCTGTAACTTGTCATATTCCTTTTCGCGAAAGCTTTCGATCAGTTTTTCCCGTTCGTAGGTTTTCTTCATTTCAATGCGGGCAAGATCGTAGTTGCCTTGCATCACATGACTCAAAGTCAGGTTGGTTGAAAGCATTACCTTTTCGTAATCTTGACCATCGTAGCGCCTCGTTTTGTCATTTACGAGAAAGCTGCCAACATTGCCGATAACTTTGGAGGCGTCGGCATTCACACTGTCCTCCCATTCGCGGACAAACTCATCAGCCTTTAGCCAGGAGTCGCGCGCTGACGGATAGTCACTATCCAAAGTAAGCAATTCGCCCTTCTCAAGATAGTAAAGAATATCTTTGTCTTTGCTGATAACACCCGGCTCGTTATTTTTTTCAAGCTGCTGCAACGCCTGCTTGACTGATCCATTTTTGACTAGTGCCACTGTCTCCTTGAGCTCTCCGTCATATTGACGCATTGGATTGCCAGCACATCCAGTCAAAATAGATGTAAGAAGCAGAATTTTTGACAAGCCTTTGTAATTCATGAATTTTATCCGAGAATGGGCCAGCCGGTTAGATTGATAATGTGCGATATCAAGACTGGTGATGATAACATTCTTTAAGAAAATCACCAATAAAAAATACCAAAGTCATTCTTCGGAGAGGGCCTCTGGTTCAAAAGTGGCAAAAACTTTTAGCAAGTGGATGGATTAGTTTCTTGTCACAGCTGGTTCATTGGTTGATTTGATCTCCGCCCAGCCGCCCCCCAGCGCAAGATAAACCCGGCTGAGTGCTGTGCGGCGTTCCAGCAGATTTTGCACCTGATCGGTTTCAGCTGAAAAAAGCTGACGCTGGGCATCGAGGACTTCAATGAAGCTGGTGGTGCCGGCGCGGTAGCGCAGGTCGGCGAGGCGCAGGGCTTCACGGGCTGATTCGACGCGGCGGGTCTGGACTTGGAGCACCTCACCGCTGCTCTGGTAGGTGTTGAGGGCGTCGGCAACTTCGGCGAGGCCGGTGAGAATTGCTTTGCGGTAGCCGACCAGCGCCTGATCAAGCCTTGCCAGCGTGGCTTCGCGATTGAACATGATTGAGCCGCCGGCAAACAGGGGTTGCACGGCATTGAGCCCCAACGAGGCGACGGCCGGCGCAGTGCCGCCGAGAATCGCCGAGGCGCTGGTGCTGATGCCGCCAAAGAGGCCGGTCAAGGCCAGGGTCGGGAAAAAGCGGGCTTTGGCTTCGCCGACTCGTGCATTGGCGGCGACCAACTGTTGTTCGGCAGCGAGAATGTCGGGGCGGCGCTCAAGGAGGCTGCTTGGCAAGCCGGCCGGGATGCTTGCTGGCAGACTGAGTGTCGGCGGCGTCGCAAAGGGAATGGCACCGGGCGTGCGGCCCAGCAGAATGGAGAGCGCATTCTCCGAGGCGGCAATCTGCTGGCGCAAGGTCGGCAAACGCACCTCGGTAGCGGCCAGCGTGACTTCCTGCTGGCGGACTTCGGCCTCCGAGGATATGCCGGCATCGGCCAGCCGCTTGATCAGACGCAGCGCTTCGCCCTGATTCTTCGCCGTGCGCTCGGTGACGCCATAGGCTTCGCGCTCGGCAGCCAGTTGATAATAGCGGTTAGCCACGTTGGTGATCAGCGAGGCGACAACACCACGCCGTACTTCCTCGCTCGCCATCATGTCAGCACGCGCCGCTTCGTTGGCACGACGGATGCGCCCCCAGAGGTCAAGCTCCCAACTAATGCTGACGCCACCGGAATAAGTCGATTGCAAACGCTCGCCGGGTGGGCGCACGGTAGGCGCTGTATTGAAGGCCAGTCCGACGGAGGGCAGCAGGCCGGCACGGCTCACGCCGGCCACGGCCTCCGCTTCGCGCACGCGTGCAGCCGCGATCAGCAGATCAGGTGATGCGTTGAGCGCTTCGTCGATCAGCGCCTGTAACGGGGCATCGGCATATACCGTGCGCCAGTGCAGGTCGGCGAATGACGCATCAGCCGCCGCCGGTGTCAGCGTTTGATAGCCCTCGGGCAGGGATTGTTCGGGGCGCTCGTAGTCGTTGCCGACGGCACAGCCGGCCAGCGTGGCGGCCAGCGCCAACGTCATAATGCGATGCTTATTCGGGAGCGCTTTCATCAATTGCCCTCC
>CAJBIL010000171.1 GCA_903953145.1 uncultured beta proteobacterium | reverse complement strand
TATGCGCAGCATCTGCCCGGCAGCGGGTCAGCGGCGCCATGAAAATACGGTTGGGGGCGCTGGTTGCGCCAAACGTGAGCGGATTGAAAAGCGAAGTCATGGCCGGTGAGTCTCCGAAGGTTGAGGCAAAAAAGGTGAGTGATAAAGCAGGCACTACCCTGCAACCCGCACCAAATGGCGATCTAACTCATCAACTTGACGGGAAGCCAATGAATACGGGCATCTTCAGGCAGAAGGGTTGTTAGATCGCCATCCGGCGCGGGTTACAGCCCTGCTTGTAGTTTTAATACTGCTTTTTTGATTACTGCTCGACTTCCTGAATCGATGTCAGGTAAGCCAGTGCGTCCTGCACGTCTTTTGCCTGCAAGGTATAGAGCACGCCTTCCTTGGCGGTTTCTTCGTCGTGCGGGCGCTCGGCTTTGAGGTAGGCGTCGACCTGTTTTTTCAGGTAACTGGTGTATTGCCCGACCAGACGCGGGAACATGCCGCGCCCGAGACCGGCTTTGCCGTGGCAGGCGGCGCAGTTTTTCTGGTAGATCGCCTGACCATGCTCGATGTCACCTTCAGCGCGTGGCACGATCATCACTTTTTCCATCGCCAGCAGGCGAACCAGCGCGCCATCGTTATCGCTGAAGACCGGCTGTTTGGTCGGCAACTCGATCTGTGTGAGGTAGGCGACAACAAGCTTCATGTCCTCATCGGGCAGCTCGCGCTCCTTGGTGTAGGGGTACATCGGCAGATTAAGCCGTGCCTGTGACTGGAAGGCCTTGAGTTGCTGCTCCATGTATTTGGGCAGTTGGCCGGCAATGCGCGGGTACTCGCCCTTCTTGCCGCCAGCGCCGAATTCGCCATGGCAAGCCGCGCACGGGCCGTAGATTTCCTTGGCTTTTTCCATATCCAGCGCACTCGCCTGCAAGGCGAACCCGGACCCGAGCAACAGCCCAAGCACAATAAAAACACGTCTGATTTTGCGCATGAAAACCTCGAAGCAGGGGGTGGGGTCAAACAACGGAACAGCAATATTTGCCAGCCTGCCGATTCTACTTAGCACGCCCGGCAACGCCTTGATCAGCGTCAAAGGCGGTTATTTCAAGCCAAAAAAGTCGCGAATTCGTTTAACGAGAACAGCACGGTGTTGGGCATGTTCGGCGTCGGTTTGTTCCTGGTGATATTGCGTTTGTAGTTCGTCGATCTGCTGAATGCGTGCGGCGAGGATGTGTGCCATGCTTTCGGCGAGTTCCGGCCGGGCACGGATGATGTCTTCAAAGCCGGATTTATCGAGCCGGTAAGCCTCAACGTCGGTTTTTGCCACCACCGTCGCCGAGCGCGGTGCGCCGGTCATCAGGCCCATTTCACCGAGTACGTTACCGGCGGGAACCGTGGTCAGCAGGCGCTTCTCGCCGTTTGGCGCAACCCAGAGCACATCGGCTTCGCCACTCGTGATCAGGTACAGCCAGTGGGCGACAGCGCCCTGATGCGTCATCATCGCGCCGCGTGCAAAGGGCGAGTAGCCGAGACGTTCGGCCACCATGCGCCGCTCGGCATCGGATAGGAAAGCGAACAACTCGACGCCGGACAAGGCCTGTAGCCGGCGTTGCAGCTCGCGTTCATAGACACGATCACGATAGGCCTCGTCCTCCTTGACCAGATGCACGACCTGATCAGGCAGGGCGACACGCCAGCCCGAGCGCTGCAAGGCGGTGAGGATATGGATACGGACGCTCGAATCGGTCAGATCATCATCTTGCGGGTCAAGCAGCCAGTAGCGCACAGCGTAACGCATGGCGCCCGGCACGAAATCCATCACCGCGCACGACGGCGCCGGGTATTTGGCCACGTTGATAATCTCCGCTTCAGCCACGGCACGCTCTACCGCCGCAATCACAAGCCCCGGCGCAACGCTGTAATCAACGTTAAACCAGACCCAGCGCCGCCACGCGTTCAGCCCGAGGTCAGGATCAAGCAGGACGGTGAATTTGCCTTTCATCAGCTGACTGTTCGGCACCACCACCTTTTCGCCGTTGCGCGTGAGAATGGCGGTGTAGCGCCACTGAATCTCGACCACCCGGCCGGAGAGGTCGTCGAGCTTGACCCAGTCGCCAATCTCCAGCGAGTTGTCGAGTTGCAACGCCAGCCCACCGAGAATATTGCCCAGCGTATCCTGCATGGCAAAAGCCACCACGGCGGTAATCACCGCCGAGGTAGCCACCAGGCTGGAAAGATTGACGCCAAGACTGGTCATCCGCACCATCGCCCACAGGACGTAGCCGCCAATCACGACAATATCTTCAAGAATACGCGGCGTTTTGATATACAGGCGCGGCAGCAGCACACGGAACAACGCCAGCCCGGCCAGCCGGATGAGTACCAGCCCCAGCCCGAGCAGCGCCGCCTGATGCACCCCGGCCGCCACGCCCGCCTCGCCGCGCGCCGAGAAAATCGCCGCCACGGCATCGACGGCAAACCACAAGCCCAAAAAGAGCAAGGTGTGGCGCAGCGTTGTTCGCCCACCCGACAGCGTGTAGTAGAGCAGCGCCGAAAGCAGCAAAGCGGCGCTCAGGATGTAGGGCGTTTCGTCGCGCCAGAGGTGGTCAATGACGGTGGCGATCATGATCAGGAACTCAGTTGTTTTGCATAGGATTTAACCAGCGGCCACTGCCGGCGGCTGACGGGCAGCTTCTCGGTGATGCCCAGCAACAAGGCTTGCCACTGCGCTTCGGCATCATCCGTGGCGCTGCGTTCGAAGCCGGCAATGGCGTCCTTCGCCACCAGCACGCTGCGATGCAGGCGAATAAGCGCTCGCTGAACTCCTGCTCGAGATGGGTCAGCGATTCGTCGAGCAGATACTCGCGCTCGGGGGTGCGTGCGGTGACGTATTTGAGGTCGGCCTTCAGATAACGCACGTCGCCAATCGGGATCAGCAGCAAGCGGCCGCGTTCATGGCAAGACAGATGCGTGCGCGGCCCCTGCGGCAAAGTGGCCAGAATATCGGGCAGCATCGGGCGGTTTTGCTGCACCTTTTGTAGCGCCGTCGCCAGTCGCTCGGCACGCACCGGCTTCAACAGATAATCAACCGCATTCAGCTCGAAAGCCTGCAC
>CAJBIL010000170.1 GCA_903953145.1 uncultured beta proteobacterium | reverse complement strand
GCCATGGCGGCGTGCAGGGTTAGTCGTGCTTCATCGAAGGCGAAGTCTTCGATCTGCCTTGCCAGGATTGGCGCGTGGCGGCCGAGGGCGGCGCGCAGGAGGGGCTCGTGTTCGGTGAACAGAGTGCTGCTGCTGACATCGAATTCGCCCAGCAGGCTGTCGAGTCGGGTGGTGATTTCCTGTACTTGTGGCCAGTTGATGGCGCTTGCCGGCGCGGCTGTTGAATCGTTGCCGGTTTGCATGGCGCTGCGCAGGGCCTGGCAGATGAGGTTGAAATTGGCTGATAAGTCAGCGGCCTGCGTGCTGATTGATGGCGTCAGTGCGCTGCCTTCTGCCTCGGCTTTTGCCAGCACGGTTTCGAGCGCTGCGGCGGCGTTGCGCAGTTCGCTGGCGCCGAGGGTGGCGGCGACGCCTTTGAAGGTGTGGGCGTTGCGGTGGGCGGTTTGCAGGTCATTGGCGGCGAGTGCCTGCGTGAGTTGCGCGGGCAGCGTGCTGTTGATGAACTTGCCAAGCAGGCGGGTGTAGAAGGGCAGGCGACCCATTGCGGAGCGCAGGCCGGTGCGGGTGTCGAGGCCATTGATCGCGCTGAGGCGGGCTTGCAGGGCGTCGTCTTCCGATGTGGCTGCTGCCGGCGTGGGAATCACCGGTTCGCTCCCTGTATTGCCCGCTGGCAACCAATGCAGCAGGGCGCTGTAGAGCTTTTCGGGGTCGACCGGCTTGGCGATGTGATCGTTCATGCCGGCGCTCAGGCAGGCCTGGCGATCCTCGTCGAAGGCATTGGCGGTCATCGCGAGGATTGGCGTGCCGGCGTGGCCGGGCAGGCTGCGGATCAGGCGGGTGGCGGCGAGGCCGTCGAGCACCGGCATTTGCATGTCCATCAGGATCAGGTCGTAGGCGGTCGTGCGCGCTTTGTCGACGGCGATCTGGCCGTCGTCGGCGATGTCGACTGCCAGGCCAACGCTGGTGAGTAGTTCGATGGCGACTTCCTGATTGATCGCGTTGTCTTCGGCGAGCAGCACGCGCAGGCCGTGCCGCTGACGTAAACATTTTTCAGCCTCACCGGCGGCCAGCGCCTGCGCTGCGGCGTGTTGGCCGGAGAGTGTGTCCTGCAAGGCGTCAAACAGGCGCGACGGGGTGAGCGGTTTTTGCAGCACGGCAAAATAGCCGGTATCGGCCAGTGTTTGTGCCGGCAGGTTGTCGGTACAGGCGGTGATCAGCAGGCGCTGGAGTGGTTGCTTGAGCGGCATGGCGGCAAGCTGCCGGCCGAATTCGATGCCGTCCATGCCGGGCATTTGCCAGTCAACCAGCAGCACGTTGAAGGGCTGGCCGGCCGCCTCGGCTGCCGTTACCTGCTGTAGCCCGGTAACGCCATCAACTGCCGAGCTGACTTGCATGCCGAGCATCTGGAGCATGTCGACGTGCGACGCCAGCGCTTCGTGCAGGTCGTCAATGACCAGCGCCCGCAAGCCACGGGTTTCAACGGATTCAGGGCGGGCGGGCAAAACGCGCTGGCTGCGGCCGAGCGGCATTTCGACCCAGAAGGTGCTGCCATGGCCGAGTTCGCTATCGACACCGATGCGGCCGCCCATCATTTCGGTCAAACGCCGGGAAATGGCCAGCCCGAGGCCGGTGCCGCCGTATTTCCGGGT
>CAJBIL010000169.1 GCA_903953145.1 uncultured beta proteobacterium | reverse complement strand
CCCAGTGAAAGCTGGCCGGCGTATCCGGTCAGAATATTCAGCCCGAGCGCCGCCAGCGAGAAGATCAGAAAGGGGATCAGGATTGCCTTCAGCCAGTATTCGCTGCACATCAACGGCACCACGACAAATGCCACAGCCAGCAGCAGCGTTAGCGCGAGGCGATCCTGTTGATCAACGGCAGCGCTGGTTTTGGACGGATCGGTTTCGCGATTGTGCATGGGCGCGCTCTTCTTAAACACGGTCGATATGCTTTTCGCCGAACAGGCCTTCGGGCCGGATCAGCAGAAAAGCGAGCGCCATCACATACGGGAACCACGCATCAATGCCGCCGCCGACATACTGGCCCAGATAAACCTCGGCCAGCTTCTCGGTCGAACCGATGATCAGTCCGCCGATAATCGCGCCCGGGATTGATGTGAAACCACCGAGAATCAATACTGGCAGGGCCTTCAGCGCCGTAAAGGTGAGCGAATACGAAACGCCGTTGCGCGCCCCCCAGAGCAGCCCGGCGACCAGCGCAACAAAGCCGGCAACCGCCCAGACAATCCGCCAGATACTTTGTAGCGGGATACCAATCGACAGCGCTGCCTGATGGTCATCCGCCACCGCACGCAAGGCGCGGCCAATCCGCGTGTATTGGAAGAAGATCGCCAGCACGCTGACCAGCAGCGCAGCCACCCCCGCCGCAAAGAGATCAAATTTTGAAACGCTGATATTGGCGGCTTGCAGCAGCCACGGTATCGGCTCGTCCTGAATACCCAGCTCAAGGCCGCGCACGTTGGCGCCCCAAACCCCTTGCGCCAGCCCTTCAATCACATAGGTCAAGCCAATGGTGGCCATGAACAGCGTCATCGGCGGCTGATTGACCAGCGGCCGCAAAACGAAACGCTCGGTCAGCACCCCCAGCATGACCATCACGCCAAGCGCCAGCAACACCGCCAGCCACAAAGGCGCGCCCATTTCCTGAAAGCCGACCACGGTCAGCGCCGCCGCAAATACCATCGCCCCCTGCGCAAAGTTGAACACGCCGGACGCCTTGTAAATCAGCACGAAACCCAACGCGACGAAGGAATACATCACCCCCGAGAGCAACCCGCCGATCAGCACTTCAAAGAAGAATGGCATGCGCGCCCCTTGCTCAATGCGCCACGCCAAGATAGGCGGCGATCACGTCCGGGTTATTGCGCACTTCGTCGGGTGTGCCGTCACCGATTTTCTTGCCGTAATCGAGCACGACGACACGGTCGGAAATATCCATCACGACACTCATGTCGTGCTCGATCAGCACGACCGTGGTGCCAAACTGCGCATTCACATCGAGAATGCACCGGCACATGTCCTGTTTTTCCTCGACATTCATGCCGGCCATCGGCTCGTCGAGCAACAGCATCGACGGCTCGGCGGCAAGCGCCCGCGCCAGCTCAACGCGCTTCTGCAAGCCATAGGGCAGGCGGCCGACGGGCGTTTCCCGGATGTGCTGGATGTCGAGAAACTCGATCACCGCCTCTGCTTTTTTCCGGTGCTCGATTTCCTCACGCCCGGCACGGCCGATGCGCAGCGCCTGCTCGAAAAAGCTCGCCTTCATTTTGCTGATGCGGCCGGTCATCACGTTATCAAGTACCGTCATGCCCTTGAACAAGGCAATGTTCTGAAAGGTGCGCGCAATGCCTTGCATCGCTACCTGATGCGGCGCCATCCGACGCCGTTCTTCACCGTGAAAATTGATGCGCCCTGCCTGCGGGTGATAAATGCCGTTAATCACGTTAAGCATCGAGCTTTTGCCTGCGCCGTTCGGGCCGATGATGGCACGCACCTCATGCGCGCGCACATCAAAAGAAATGTCGGACAACGCCGTGACGCCGCCGAAGTGCAGTGAGATATTTTGCAGATCAAGAATGATCTCACCGATCTCTTTGCTGCTCATCCCGCCTCCCGCGCAACCCGCTCCGGCATACTCATCCTCCGTTTAACCTTGAAAAATCACGGCAGGTCACGTAGGTCGGGGTTCACCCCGACAACCGCCGTCGGGGTGAACCCCGACCTACCCCCAAACCGTACCCAGCGAAGCGATTTCTTAATCAGGGGAGGACTTGATGATCGTTAGGTTTACGAATTCAAAAAATCAAACATTCAAACCCGGTAACGGGCGACGACTTCATTAAGGCGGCGGGAGAGGCCATCGAGGTCATCGGCGGTACTGGCATTCGAGGCCGCGGCTTTGCTGTTCAGCTCGGTCATCTGGGCGATTTTTTCGACGTTCACTGCGACCTGGCGGATCGCCGAATCCTGCTCGGCCAGCGCATCCGAGATGGCGACCACGGTGCTGGCGACGGCTTGTGATCCGTCGCCAATCCGATGCAGTGCGGATTCGGCTTCGCTTGCCAGTTGCAGGCTGGCGCTGGCCTCGCCATTGGCCTGTTGCATGGCAGAAACCGTGGTACCGACGTGCGCCTGGATTTGCTGAATGAGGATGGAAATATCCTCCGTCGCTTTGGCCGAGCGCTCGGCGAGTTTGCGGACCTCATCGGCGACGATGGCAAATCCACGCCCCTGCTCGCCCGCCCGCGCCGCTTCAATCGCGGCGTTGAGCGCCAGCAGATTGGTTTGCTGGGCGATTTCCTTGATCACCTGGACGATGCCGCCAATCTGCCCGGAGCTTGCCGTCAGCTCGGAGACATTGCCGGCAGACTCGTTGATCAGGTTGGCAATCAACTCCATGCGTTTGACAGCGCCGGTCATCACGACCAGCGCCTGATCGGTATCGGCACGCGAGTTATGCACGGTATCTGCCGCCAGTTGCGAATTCGCGGCGGTTTCGCTGACGCTGACCGAGGCTTGCTCAACCGCCGCCGCAACTGCCGACGCTGCATCGGACTGGGCGTTGGAGCTATCGTTCACGGCCAGACTCGACACCGCGAGGGTGTGCACGGCCTGGCTGATCTGCTCGCTGGAGCGTTTGGTATCGGCAATGATCGTGCGGAATTTGCCCATCAGCTGATTGAAGGCGCGACCGGCATGAACGACCTCGGCCGGGCCTTCTTCCGGCACATCGCGCGTGAAATCGTCCTGCGCAATGGCATGCGCGGCGACGTCAACCTGGGCTTTGAGCGGGTTGCTGACACTGCGCGCGACCCAGCCCGAGACGACAATGGTCAACACCACGGCCAGCAAGCCGAGCAACAGATGGGTCAGGAAGGTGCGGTAGCTGACATTGACCAGTTCTCCCGCAGCAAGATCGATGCTGCGCGCCGACTGCCCTTCGCTCTCGCGCAGCCCGTCAATCAGTTCGCTCACCGTTTTGAACCACGCCGTTGGATCAACATCGAAGCCGCCCGTCATCGAACGCTCAGCCATCAAGGCCCGCAGGCGCTTGACCTCCTGCGCGGCAGGCGCGGCGAGCACGGCCTTCAGCGAATCGCGCTCGGCGCTGCCGGCGGTGGCGTTGAATACATCAAGGTAGGCGTCCTGGCGGATAATTTTTTCAAGGATGTTGCGATACTGCGCCGGCGTCAGCTGATTGGCAGCAAAAACGGCGGTACTCAAGGCGCGCTCAAGCCCCGCGTTTTCCTTGGCGCGCAGCAGCGCGCTGTAGGCAAAAATCTTCTGCGTAATCGCTGCGTCGCTGTTCCCTTCAGCGCTGGCGCCAATGGTATCGAGCAGCGCCGTGACCAACCCCGTGTAAAAGCTGACTTCCTCGGCCACGGTCACCTCAAACTTTGTGGCGCGCTCGCGTAGCGCCGGCAGTCCTTCCATCCGCACACGCGCCGCTTCGGCCGCACGGGTAAAGCCCGGGATTGATTGCACCGGAATACCGGCCAGACGATCCTTGAAAGCGACCAGCCGTGCATCGGTTTTGCTGCGAATGCCGGGCAGTGCATCGGCGAACTTCTGCCCTTTGGACTGGATAAAGCCGGCTGTCGAACCCCGTTCAATCTGTAGCGAATGGATCAGGTCACCCGCTGCCACCGAGACAGCCATCAGCGTGCGCGTCTGCTCCGCGCCGCGATACGTCGAATAACTTTGCCAGACCAGCACACCGGCTGAAATAACCAGTGCCAGCAGAGGGAGCGCCGCCAGCAGCACCAGCCGCTGCATGATGGAAGAATGTTGCATTCGTCACCTCCTAGAGAACCGTTGTTTTTGTCTGTTAACGACTTTACCTGAGTCCGGGGATTGTCGCAGTCAATTCAAGCATCAAGGCCATCAAGCCATCGACCGGCAGCGTAGGGAATTTCAGGCAAACAGGCCTGCAACCCGCATGGATAAACGATCTAGCAGAACCATATGCTGAAGATGCCCGTATTTATTGGCTTCCCGGCAAGTCATGTATGTAGATGACCAATCCACGCGCCTTGCAGGCAGGAATGCACCAAACTAAGCGCAATGCACCACGAGAAAGCCTGACGCAACATGATGGTGCATATTTTTGATACTTGACCGGCGCAATCTGTGCCAGAGCAAAAACAATCAAAACAAACCCTTGATTTAACAAGGCACTAAACCGAAACATCAGGGATGGGTTCATTTTTTGCTTTACAGCGACCCCATGAGATACGTCGTATCCCGCAATTGTTCGTTTTTAATTAATCAGCCGCACTCATCGCGGACTCAAGAGGAAAAATCATGGCCTATCTAGTGCCTTCAGAATTTGTCACCAAGATGGTGGATGCCGGCGAATCCAAAATCCACATGGCAACCCGGGATGCGTTGATTCGCGCCTACATGGCCGGCGCCATCCTTGCGCTGGCTGCCGTCTTTGCAGTGACGGCCTCGGTGCAAACCGGCTCGCCGCTGGTTGGCGCGATTTTGTTCCCGGTCGGCTTCTGCATGCTTTACCTGCTCGGCTTCGATCTTTTGACCGGCGTCTTTGTACTGACACCGCTGGCCCTGATCGACAAACGCCCGGGCGTGACACTGAATGGCGTGTTGAAAAACTGGGGAATCGTCTTTATCGGCAACTTCCTCGGCGCGCTCACTGTCGCTTTTCTGATGTCCGTCGTGTTCACCTACGGCTTTTCTACCGCACCCAGCAAAGTCGGGCTGGCGATTGGCGGCATCGGCGAGGCGCGCACGCTGGGCTACGCGCAATACGGCCTGGCGGGCTGGATGACGATCTTCGTCCGTGGCATGCTGTGTAACTGGATGGTATCTACCGGCGTGGTTGGCGCCATGATTTCCACCACCGTAAGCGGCAAGGTGATCGCCATGTGGATGCCGATCATGCTCTTCTTCGGCATGGCCTTCGAGCACTCGGTCGTCAACATGTTCCTTTTCCCCTCGGCCATGATGATGGGTGGCAACTTTTCGATTATGGATTACATGATCTGGAACGAGATTCCGACGGTGCTCGGCAATCTGGTCGGCGGCCTCGCCTTTACCGGCCTGACTTTGTACACCACACACCTGAAAACAGCCCCCAAACGCTCCTTCAAATAATCGGCTGCAAAATCGAAGCGCCCCAGCCCCGGCGGGTTTGGGGCGCTTTTGGGTTGAAAAATGACGCAACAACTGAAAATATCGGTCGGGCAATATTCCGACAAGGGGCGCAAGGAAACCAATCAGGATTTCCACGGGATCTACATTCCCAAAGAACCCCAGTTGAGTTCAAAAGGGATTGCCATCGCGCTGGCCGACGGCATCAGCAGCAGTGACGTCAGCCAGGTCGCCAGCCAGTCCGCCGTCACCGGCTTCCTCGAAGATTACTATTGCACCTCGGAAGCCTGGTCAGTCAGAACGTCGGCCGAGCGCGTTCTGGTCGCCACCAACTCCTGGCTGCATTCGCAGACGCAGCAAAGCCAGCACCGCTACGACAGCGACCGGGGCTATGTCTGCACCTTGAGCGCGATGGTCATCAAGTCCACCACGGCGCATATTTTTCATGTCGGCGATACGCGGATCTACCAGTTGCGCCATGGGGCGCTGGAGCAACTGACCGAAGACCACCGGGTCTGGGTATCGACGGACAAAAGCTATCTGGCGCGTGCGCTGGGCATTGATCGCAAGCTTGAAATCGATTACCGGCCGGTGCAGGCCGAAGCAGGGGATGTATTTTTGTTCGCCACCGATGGCGTTTATGAACATGCCGATGCAGATTTCATCATCGCAACCATCCAGCACTGCGCCGGCGATTTTGATCAGGCGGCCAAAACAATCGTCACCGCCGCCTACCAGCATGGCAGCGCCGACAACCTCACCGTACAGATCGTCAAAATCGAGGAATTACCGAGCCCGGAAGCCAACGAGATTTACCGGCAACTCTCCGCACTGCCCTTTGCACCCTTGCTCGAAGCACGCATGGTTTTTGACGGCTATCAGATCGTCCGGGAGGTGCGCGCCAGTAGCCGCAGCCATATCTATCTGGCGGTCGATAGCGAAACCAATGAACGGGTGATCATCAAAACGCCCTCGATTGATCTACAGGGCGACCCGGCTTATCTGGAACGTTTTTTGATGGAGGAGTGGATCGCCCGGCGGATCAATAGCGCGCATGTGCTGAAGCCGTGTTTGCAGACCCGGAAACACAATTACATCTATGTCGTCACCGAATTTATTGAAGGCCAGACCCTGGCGCAATGGATGACCGACAACCCGAAGCCGGACCTGGCCGCCGTGCGCGGCATCATTGACCAGATTGCCAAAGGCCTGCAAGCCTTCCACCGGCTGGAGATGCTGCATCAGGACCTGAAGCCGGACAACATCATGATCGACAGCACCGGCACCGTAAAGATCATTGATTTTGGTGCCACGCGGGTCGCCGGCGTGATGGAAATCGCCACGCCCATCGAGCAGATCAACCTGCTCGGCGCAGCGCAATACGCCGCGCCGGAATACTTCCTTGGCGAAAACGGATCATCACGCTCGGATCAATTCTCGCTGGGCGTGATCGCCTATCAAATGCTCTCGGGAAAACTGCCCTACGGGCTGGAGGTGCCAAAATCGAGAACCAAAGCCGCGCAACGAAAACTCGTCTATCAGTCCGTCCTGAACGACGATCGGGAAATCCCGGCCTGGCTCGATGAAGCCATCCGCAAGGCCGTACATCCCGACCCCTACCGGCGTTACGAGGAAATCTCCGAATTCGTGTTCGACCTGCATCATCCCAATACGGAATTCCTGAAGAAAACCCGACTCCCCCTGATTGAACGCCATCCCGTCATTTTCTGGAAAGTCGTTTCGTTTACCCTGCTGCTCGCCCTGATCGTCGTACTGAGCTTCAAAACAACGATCAGGTAAACGCGAAAATTATTCTGAAGCCCGGCCAAGCGCACTGAAGCGCTCGCGCAAGCCCTGAACGGCAT
>CAJBIL010000168.1 GCA_903953145.1 uncultured beta proteobacterium | reverse complement strand
CTGTGGATCAACATGACCACCGCGGTTTTTCTCGGCCTGATGCTGGCGTTCGAGCCCATCGAGCGCGGCATCATGCAGCGTGCCCCACGCCGGCCGGGCACGGCGATTTTGAGCGGCGCGCTGGTCTGGCGCATCGTGCTGGTCAGCGTGCTATTGCTGGCCGGATCGTTCGGGCTTTTCTTGCTGGAACTGCAACAGGGTCACACCTTGCCCGAAGCGCGCACGGTGGCGGTCAATGTTTTCGTCGTGGTTGAGGCGTTCTACCTGTTTCAGTGTCGTTCGCTGGCGCAACCTACACTACGCGCCGGCCTCTTCTCGAATCCGGCAATCTGGGTCGGGGTGGCGACGATGGCTGTCCTGCAACTGCTCCTGACCTATGTGCCGCTGATGAACCGGCTGTTTGCCACCGCACCCATTGGCGTGGCGGAATGGCTGGAGATTTTTGCGGTGGGTGTGGTGTCGGCACTGGTAGTTGGTGCAGACAAGCAATGGGCCTCGCGACAATAAGCGTGCCCATTGCCCGTTCAACTATTGTGCTACCCCCAGTTTTTTCGACCACCAGGGGGTAATTGCCGGTAGCAGGGTCAACGTCCAGATGACGACCCAAGCGGTCAGTGGCATGAGTAGTGTCAGTTCCGGGAACTGGGCGACGGTGATGACGGCCAGCACCACCGGGATGACGCCCGTTTCGCGCACGATGCTCAGGAAGAGCTTGTCTTTCATGCTGAGATTGGTCGGCAACGTCGACAACATCACCGCCACCGGTCTGGCGACGAGGATGAATACGAGCGAGACCAGCAGACCCAGGAGCGCGGTATCCCATAGATCGCTCAAGGCCACAAACGGGCCGACCATCATGAAAATCGTGGGCTTCGCAATGCTCTCGATTTTGATCTCCATGGTGTGGATCGTGGTGTGAAAATAGTCTTTGCCGTTGTTGTAGCTGGCGAGCAGGCCGGAAACAAAAGCCGCCAGAAAGCCGTTGCCATGAATGATTTCTGCGAGCAGGAACGTGAGTAGCGGAATGGCCAGCACAATCCCGAAGTCGTAATTGGTCTCGCCAAGCCCACGGTCGTTATCGCGTGATTTGTAGGCTTCATAACCGTACATGGCCCCCCAGCCGACTAAGCCTGCGATGGTGCCGAATAGGAATTGCTTGCCCAGTTGCAGCATGTTGCCTGCGCTGAACAGCCCGGTGAATAGGCCGCTCAATGTATCCACTGCAGTGCCGGCCATGATCATGCCGGCCACTGCCGCAACGAAGATGGCGCCTACGGCATCGTTCAGGGCGCTTTCAGCGACCGAAATACTGGATAAGCGCTTGTACTCATCTTTGAAAACGATCTTTTTCAGCGTGGGAATTAACGCGGCCGGATCGGTAGAGCCCAGAATGGCCGAGAGCAATGCCGCCGTTTTTCCATTCAGTCCCAACGCCATCAGGATCGGGAACATGACGAAGAAGGTGATGAGATAACCAATCACCGCAATCATCACGGTGGGAAAGGCAATTTTTAGGAGATCTTGCCGCTCCAGTTCGTCACCGCCGCCTTTCAGGATGATGGCCGCGAGTACCGTGCACACCACCACGGCCAGCAAAATCTGCGATGCAATGGGTGCAAATGCGTCGTGCAGAACAATACCGATCAGCAGTTGCAAGGTGAAGTTGGGGAAAACCGTGCCTTCTGAGACTTTGCTGCATGCCCAGCCAAAAACCAGAAAGAGCGCCATGCACCATAACGAATTGGCAATGGCAACCTCGGCGCCATCAAGGTGATTCAGGCTTGCAAGAATATCCGGCGCTACGCGGTTTAGCAGATATGCAACAACAAAAAGGCCGGCAATTTTTGCGTAGTTCATGGCGTGGTTTCTTTAGTAAGAATTTTCGAACGATGAGGTTTGAACGAATGGTGGGCAACAGTAGCGAGTTTGCACGCTGATCGTCAACAACATGCTTGCTGTTACCATTTCAATATGTCTGAAACCCTTCACTCCCTAATGGTTTTGCTTGGCGTTACTGTATTGACGGTGGCGTTGGCGCGGCATTTCCATTTGCCGTCGATGCTCGCCTACCTATCTGTTGGCATGGCGGTCGGGCCGCATGGCGCGGCTGTATTTGCTGAAAGCGAGCAGGTCAGCGCATTTGCCGAATTCGGCATCGTTTTCCTCATGTTTTCAATTGGTCTGGAATTCAGCCTGACACGCTTGAAGGCGATGCGTCGATTGGTGTTTGGTTTTGGCGGCGCGCAGGTGCTGATCAGCCTGCTGGGGACGATGGCCGTCACGATGTTTTATTACGGGCAGGACTGGCGGATTGGTTTTGCCATTGGCTCGGCGTGTGCAATGTCTTCTACGGCCATTGTCAGCAAGATGCTCGCTGATCGACTGGAGTTACATTCGCAGGCTGGAAGGCAGACGATGGCCGTGCTGCTTTTTCAGGATCTGGCTGTCGTGCCTTTTCTGATTATTCTGCCGCTGCTGACCAAGGATTCAGATAATCTGGCTCAGCTTCTCTCACTGGCTGCAATGCAGGCAGCGGGGGTGCTCGTGCTGATGGTGTTCTTCGGACAGAAGCTGATGCGCCGCTGGTTTGATGCTGTCGCAAAGCGACAGTCTGCCGAATTATTCGTGCTCAATATTTTACTGGTCGTTGTTGGTCTGTCGTGGCTGACTTCAGCCTTTGGCTTGTCGCTTGCGCTGGGCGCTTTTGTTGGCGGCATGCTTCTTTCCGAGACGCCTTACCGGCATCAGGTTGAAGCCGATATCCGGCCGTTTCGTGACGTGCTACTCGGCCTGTTTTTTGTGACGATCGGCATGATGCTTGATCTTGGCTATGTTCTGCGTCACTGGCCTGCCGTCCTTCTGGCTGTGTTGCTACTGGTCGTGGCCAAAGGTGGCGTGGTATTGCTGCTCACCCGCGTGTTGCGTAATACGCTGGAAGTTAGTTTGCGAACATCGGCGCAACTGGCGCAAGGCGGTGAGTTTGGCCTCGTGCTACTTGAGCTGGCGAGTGATCGCAGCCTGTTGCCGGTTGATGTTTTTCAGGTAACGATGGCTGCGATGCTGCTTTCCATGTTCATCGCGCCGTTGCTCATCGCCCGCGTGTCGAGCTTTGGGCAACGCCTCTCCGTTGGCGAGTTCGCGCATCGTGCCGAGGTAGTTCATGAAGTGGCGGTGCATAGCATGGATGTGCGCGATCACGTCATTCTTTGTGGCTTCGGGCGTACCGGCCAGAGTCTGGCTGGTTTTCTCGAACGCGAGCAAATTCCCTTTATTGCCCTTGATATCGATACCGCACGCATTCGTCAGGCACAGGGGGCGGGTGAGAACGTTGTGTTTGGCAATGCTGATCGGCGCGAAGTGTTGATTGCGGCCGGGATTAATCGGGCGCGCGCCGTGGTTGTGACTTTCAGCGATCAGCGTTCGGCCGAGAAACTGCTGCAAGTGATCAGCGCATTGCATCCGGGTTTGCCGGTCATCGTGCGCGCGCAGGATGACAGTCAGATTGAGCGCTTGAAGTCGCTCGGTGCCAGTGAGGTTGTTCCCGAAGTGCTTGAAGGCGGTTTGATCCTGGCAACGCAGATGCTCGCCCAGTTGGGTGTGCCGGTCGAACGGGCAATGGCGCAGGTGCGGGCATTACGCGCCGAACGCTATGTTTCGCTGCGTGCTTTTTATCGAAGTGAAAGCGATCAATTGTTGCAAGCGTCAGCAGAGAAGCTCGCCTTGGTCATTGAGCCAAATGCCTGGGTGGTTGGCCGCACATTGCGCGAGCTGGCGCCTGACGAATACAGTATTGTTATCGAGGCACTGCGCCGACGCAGCTTGCGTGTTGAGCAGCCCGATGAAACAACGGTGGTGCAGGCCAATGATGTCCTGATCATGGTGGGTTCGCGGGCGAATCTGACGGCGCTGGAGCTTCGTCTTTTTTCGGGCAGTTCGTGAGCACCCCCTATAATCGGCGTCTTCAGTATCTCCCTGTTTCCCCTTCGGAAGTTTTACCCATGAATAAATTACTCACGCTATTGCTGATTGCAATGTTTTTTAACGGCCAGTCCCTCGCTGCCGGCAGCACGAGCCCGGCCGACGAAGTGGCGCAGCGCATGACCGCGCTGTCCGTCAGGCAGGAAGTCGCAGACACTGATTCGCGTGTAGCGCAGACGCGAAAATTGCTCGACAAGGCCGTGAAGCTGACCAATGAAGACCCGATTGCCGTGGAGTCGATCTGTTCACGTTATGTCGGCCATCTACACGATTCTGCGCACATTGAAGCAGCGCCGCTTGAGTTGCTGGAAGCGCTGGTTACTTTTGGTAAGGCAGGCAAGCCGATGCGCGATACCTTGCAGGATTATGTGGTGGCGCGTAAGTCGGTACCGACCAGAGGCCATGTTGAGGCGATGGCGGTGCTTGGCAAGAAGAAGTAGTCGCTGTGCTTTCCATGGGGGCTATTCGTATGAATGAGCGCCGTTTGTTACCACGTGCCGTGCTTGCTGTCGTGGTAATGCTTGCGCTGCCTTCAGCCTGGGCCTCGGGCTCCGGCGTAGTTGGCGAGAACCTGCTGTGGCTGGCCATCATCCTGATGGCGGCGCGGCTTTTTTCGCCGTTCGCCCAGCGCATCGGTTTTCCCGCAGTGCTTGGCGAACTGCTGCTCGGCGTGCTGTTCGGCAATCTTTCCTTGCTTGGCTTTAACTATTTCGAGACGGTTGCCAAAGATCCGATCATCGCTTTCATGGCTGAACTGGGTGTGATCATTCTGCTGTTGCAGATTGGTCTGGAGACCCGGCTGGGGGATCTCGTCAAAGTGGGGATCCCCGCTCTGGTCGTGGGCTCGGTGGGAATTGCCGTACCGTTTGCGCTGGGGGCTTTTCTGGTTGGCCCGCTCCTCCTGCCAGGCATGGAGACGAATTCGTATCTTTTCCTTGGCGCGACACTGGCGGCGACTTCGGTGGGTATCACCGGCCGTGTTTTTCGCGATCTCGGTAAATTGCAGATGCCCGAAGCCCAAATCGTACTTGGTGCAGCGGTTATTGACGATGTGTTGGGTCTGGTCATTCTTGCCGTGGTATCGAGTCTGGTGCAAGCCGGTTCGGTGAGCATTTCGGAAGTGATCTGGATTATTGCCAAGGCGGTAGTTTTTCTGGGCGGCTCGATCTGGATTGGCCGGCTGATATCGCCGCACTCTTCACGCTGGCTGGCGCGCCTGGATAGCGGCCCGTCGATGCTCTTCGCGCAGGTGCTGGCAACCGGTCTGTTTCTCGCGTGGCTGGCGCACGGGGTGGGGCTGGCGCCGATCATCGGCGCCTTTGCTGCCGGTTTGCTCTTTGAGCCCTTGTTTCTCAAAGATTTTGAAACGCCGAAAGTCGTGCAGGAAATCGAAGCGTTATTACCCGCCCGCGAGCCGGCTCTGGCCGACAAGGTGCGTACCGTGCTAGCCAAGCACACCAGCCATCAACATGAGCACATGCTGGAGCCGATTGGCTATTTCTTTGTCCCGGTATTTTTTGTGCTGACCGGCATGCAGGTCGATTTGCAGACCTTGTCTGACCCCAAGGTGGTGCTGATCGCGCTGGGGCTGACCACGGCAGCGGTCGTCGGCAAACTGGCCGCCGGCTTTTTTGCCGGTAAGGGCCAGAATGCATGGATCATTGGCTGGGGCATGGTGCCGCGTGGCGAGGTCGGGCTGATCTTCGCGATGGTCGGCAAGCAACTCGGTGTGATGTCGGAGGGCATGTTTTCGGTGATCGTGATCATGGTAATTCTGACCACTTTGCTGACCCCCCCGATTCTGACAGCGTTGTTGCGGCGGCAGGCGAAGGGCGGAGGTTGATTCAACCTAAACCTCAACCTCAACCTCAACCTCAACCTCAACCTCAACCTCAACCTCAGCGTCAG
>CAJBIL010000167.1 GCA_903953145.1 uncultured beta proteobacterium | reverse complement strand
GCGAGTGGAAGTTGGTGATGCCCTTGGCGGAATCGACCATCGCCAGTTCCGGGCGATGCTCATGGCAGGCGTGCAGGTCATGGATGATTTCGTCGCGCTTCGATTCCGGGAGCTTGGCAATCTTGTCGTAGAGGTTGGACATGCCGTTATTGACATTGACACCCAGTTCTTCAAACAGCTTTGCGTGCTTCTCGAAGGCCTCCTTGTAGAAAATCCGGACACAGTGGCCGAAGACGATCGGGTGCGAAACCTTCATCATCGTTGCCTTGACGTGCAGTGAGAACATCACACCGGTTTCGCGGGCATCTTCGAGTTGCTCTTCGTAAAAATCGCACAGTGCTTTCTTGCTCATGAACATACTGTCGATGATCTCGCCGGCGAGCAGGGAAAGCTTCGGCTTCAGAACGATGGTTTTGCCGCTCTTGGTAAGGAGCTCCATCTTGACGTCACGCGCCTTGTCCAGCGTCATCGACTTTTCGCCGTGATAGAAATCACCATGCAGCATGTGCGCCACGTGAGTACGCGAAGCCATGCTCCACTTGCCCATCGAGTGCGGGTTTTTGCGCGCATAGCGCTTGACGGCCAGCGGTGCGCGGCGATCGGAGTTGCCTTCACGCAGTACCGGGTTAACCGAGCTACCCAGACACTTGGAATAACGGGTCTTGATGGCTTTTTCTTCGTCGCTCTTCGGGTTTTCGGGGAAATCCGGAATCTTGAAACCGCGCGTTTGCAGCTCCTTGATCGCTGCGGTCAGTTGCGGCAGGGAGGCGCTGATATTCGGCAACTTGACGATATTGGTATCCGGCAGCAGGGTCAGTCGACCGAGTTCAGACAGGGTGTTCGGAACTTTTTGTGCGTCGGTCAGGAAATCGGAAAATTCGGCCAGAATGCGCGCAGAAACGGAAATATCACTTTTCTCGATCTCGATGCCGGCCGGCGCGGTAAAAGTACGGATAATCGGCAAAAATGCACAAGTCGCCAACAGCGGCGCCTCGTCAGTGAGCGTGTAAATGATCTTTGATTTTCCTGCAGCCATTTGTTATCCCCTTGCTTTTGGTTAGTTGGTCGGTTGGTTGATCAGTGCATGAGCAAACGCGTATCGCGCTAGTTTATGGGAAATCCCTGACACCAACCTTAAAGAGTTACTTAAAAACACTGAAAAAACGCCAAACAAATAGCGTGGCTTCAATTCGGCTAGAACTGGATTTTTACTGATTAAGCGACTCTTGGCCGGAAGTATATTATGCAACCCGGCCATTCAGGGTAGCCGCTTCGACGCGATACCCGCGATGTTACAATCTTCGCAACACTAACGACAGAATTCGCCCAGATGGAAATCTCACCCGCAGAGAATCCTCTCGCCAAACGCATCGCCGAAGCCATGATCGACGGCTTCAACCGCCACTACCGACTAATGCGCCATTATGGCCGGCAGGCCAAAATTCTTTTTGAAGCAGCAGACTGGAAAGGCGTGCAGACAGCCGTTCGCGATCGTATCCGTTCTTACGACGAACGCGTCGATGAAAACGCCGATCTACTGTGCGCCGAATTTGGGGCCAGCACGCTTGATGATGTCACCTGGCAACAACTCAAGCTTTACTACATCGGCCAACTGATCAATCACAAGCAACCGGAACTTGCAGAAACCTTTTTCAACTCGGTTTGCTCGAAGATCCTGCACCGCACCTACTTCCACAACGACTACATTTTTGCCCGCCCCGCAGCTTCAACGGAATACATCGACTCGTACCCACCGACTTATTCCAGTTATTACCCGATGCAGCGCGGCTTACGCGAGACGATCAAACAACTGGTGCTCGACTTTGACTGGCAACGCCCGTTTGAGAATCTCGACCGGGATATTGATTACATCATGCGCAGCCTTGAGAAGCATCTGGGAGGTTGGCCGCAAGCCGAAGCAAATGCGCAGATTCAGGTGCTGTACTCTGCCTTTTATCGCAACAAGGCCGCTTACATTATCGGTAAGGCGATCAATGGTCATCTCGAATACGCTTTTGCCGTGCCTGTCCTGCATACACCGGACGGCAAACTGTTAATCGACACCATTCTGCTCGACGCCTGGCGAATCAGCCTGCTTTTCTCGCTCTCGCGCGCCTATTTCATGGTCGACATGGAGGTCCCATCGGGCTACGTCCAGTTCCTGCGCAGCATCATGCCAAGCAAGCCACGCTCCGAGATATACACCATGCTTGGCCTCGGCAAACAGGGCAAGACCATGTTCTTCCGTGACCTGATACAACATTTGCGTCACTCGGAAGATAAATTCATCGCCGCGCCGGGAATTCGCGGCATGGTCATGATGGTTTTCACGCTGCCGTCCTATCCCTACGTTTTCAAGATCATCAAAGATGTTTTTGCAGCGACCAAGGAAGTTGATCACGCCACCGTCAAAGCCAAGTACCTGCTCGTCAAACAAGTCGACCGGGTCGGACGGATGGCCGACACGCTTGAGTTCTCTCACGCTGCACTACCGAAAAAACGCTTTTCGGAAGAACTATTGCAAGAGTTAATGGACGTTGCACCATCACTGATTGAAGAAGACGGTGACGACATCATCATCAAGCATCTCTATATCGAGCGCCGCATGATACCGCTCAATATTTACCTGGATACCGCGACGCCAGAACAAATTGACCATGCCGTGTTCGAATACGGCAACGCAATCCGCGAACTGGCCAGCGCCAATATTTTCCCCGGCGACATGCTGTGGAAAAACTTTGGCGTAACCCGTTACAACCGCGTCGTTTTTTACGACTATGATGAAATCGAATTCATGACTGACTGCAACTTTCGCGTGATCCCGGAAGCGCCCTACCCGGAGATGGAGATGTCCAGCGAACCCTGGTATTCAGTCGGCCGCAATGATGTTTTTCCCGAAGAATTCGCCACTTTTCTGCTCGGATCACCCAAAGTGCGTGCCGCTTTTCTAAAGTATCACCGCGACCTGCTCACTGCGACGCTCTGGAAAAATGCCAAACAAAAGATTCTCGATGGACACGTCGAAGACTTCTTTCCCTACCCTGAAGAACTGCGCTTCTGCAAAGCCTTTCCGGTTGCCTGAGTCCCCCCCCAAAGAAGGAGATCAAACGATGAAGCTGCGACAACTCTTTACTGCACTCTGCCTCGCCGCAACCGCGGCCACCGCCCAGGCAGAAGACCCCAATCTCGCACGCAATCTTGCAGCCACTTGTGCCAACTGCCATGGCACCAACGGCAAATCGGTAGATGGCTCCGGAATGGAGGCGCTGGCTGGCACCACGAAAGAAAAGCTCTTGCAAAAAATCAGGGATTTCAAATCCGGCGATAAGCCAGCGACGATCATGCACCAGATCGTAAAAGGCTACACCGACGAGCAAATGGCGCTCATCACAACCTATTTTGCTGCACAGAAATAAGCGGAGCCACTCATGATTTTTAATCGACGCAATTTTCTCAAGGCAATGAGCGCCGCCACAGCCACAGGCGCGCTTTACGGTTGCGCTGGAGCAACCAAAGCAAATGGACATGTAGTAATCGTCGGCGGTGGCTTCGGCGGTGCTACTGCCGCCAAATACTTGCGGATGTGGAGCAATGGCGGTGTTCAGGTCACCTTGATCGAACGTAACGCCCAGTTTATTTCCTGCCCGATTTCAAACCTGGTGGTTTCCGGCGATAAAACGCTGGCTGATATCACCATCGGTTATGAAGGCCTCAAAAAATGGGGTGTGCGCGTTATCCAGGACGAAGTTACCGGTATTGATGCCAGCAAACGCACAATCCGTCTGGCGCAAGGTGGCGAAATGAGTTACGACCGTCTGGTACTTTCGCCTGGCATCGATTTCATGTTCGAAACCCTACCCGGCCTAAACAACGCAGACGCGCAAAGCAAAATTCTGCATGCCTGGAAAGCCGGATCACAGACCGTTGCGCTACGCAAGCAACTTGAAGACATGAAAGACGGCGGCACTTACGCCATCACGATTCCGAAAGCCCCCTACCGCTGCCCACCCGGCCCCTATGAGCGTGCCAGCTTAATCGCCGGCTACTTCAAAGCTAAAAAGCCAAAATCGAAAGTTCTGATTCTTGATGCCAATGAAGACGTGGTGTCCAAAAAAGGGCTGTTTATGAAAGCCTGGGCCGACCTTTACCCGGGCACTCTTGAATATCGACCGAATAGCGAACTGCGCGATGTCGACGCAGCAAACCACACGGCGATACTGGAGTTCGACAAGGTCAAGGTCGATGTACTCAACGTTGTTCCGCCACAACGCGCCGGTAATATCGCCGCTCAGTCAGGACTGAAGTTAATCAACAATCGCTGGGTGGACATCGACTGGCTGTCGATGGCGTCAACAAATACACCGGGTATTCACGTGCTGGGTGATGCTATTTTTCCGGCGGCAACAATGCCGAAATCAGGCCACATGGCTAACCAGCACGCCAAACTGGCAACTGCCGCCATTCTCAATCTGCTGGCCGGAGACGCCCCCAATCCCGCACCGCTGCTGATGAACACCTGCTACAGCTTTGTCGACTCGCGGAATGCAATTCATGTTGCATCCGTACACAGCTACGATGCCGAGAAAAAAACCATGCTTCCCGTACAAGGCGCCGGAGGCGTTTCGGTTATTCGCAACGAGCTGGAAGCAAAATCAGCCATGGGTTGGGCAAAGAATATCTGGGCAGACATGCTGACGTAAATGGACGAAAAAAAGCCCCGCTGAAGAATCAGCGAGGCTTTTTTACCCGAGCCAGTTATTACTTCAGCTTGGTTTCTTTATAGATTACATGCTTGCGAACCTTGGGATCGTACTTCTTGATCTCCATTTTCTCCGGCATGGTGCGCTTGTTTTTGGTCGTTGTGTAGAAGTGACCTGTACCAGCAGTTGACTCGAGCTTGATTTTTTCACGCATGGCTGCAGTTCCTTATCAGATCTCGCCGCGTGCGCGCAGATCAGCGAGCACAACGTCGATACCGTTCTTGTCGATAGTGCGCAGACCCGCGTTGGATACGCGCAAACGCACCCAATGGTTTTCGCTTTCAACCCAGAAACGGCGGTACTGCAGATTCGGGAGGAAGCGGCGCTTCGTTCTATTGTTGGCATGGGAAACATTGTTCCCTACCATCGGGCCCTTACCCGTTACTTGGCAGACACGCGCCATGATTGTTGCTCCAGTTGAT
>CAJBIL010000166.1 GCA_903953145.1 uncultured beta proteobacterium | reverse complement strand
GTCGATCGCCACGGAAAGCGTGTGCGGTTTCTCGTCAAGCTTTGTTGACTCGACTTTCGGCAGATCGACCGGCACGGCCTGATGGAAAAGCGGTGCCGTGATGATGAAGATCACCAGCAGCACCAGCATCACGTCAACCAGCGGTGTCGTATTGATCTCGGCCATCGGCTGCGCCGTGGCACTTTCATTGAATGATCCGAAGGCCATGCTGGCCCTTACGCGCTGCGTGCTGCGCGCACGTTACGGGTGGATTCGGCGGATTCGAGATTGATCAGCTTGTCGCCGGGGCGACCGCGCAGGCCGGTGATCAGATAGGCATGCAGGTCGTGCGCAAAGCCGTCGAGGCGAGCCAGCGTCAGCCGGTTGGTCCGCGTGAAGGCGTTGTAGGCGAGGACGGCGGGGATCGCCACAAAAAGGCCGGCAGCCGTCATGATCAGCGCTTCGCCAACCGGCCCGGCCACTTTGTCGAGCACCACTTGCGTCGCGCCGGACAAGCCAACGAGCGCATGATAAATGCCCCAGACGGTGCCGAGCAGGCCGATGAAGGGCGCCGTCGAGCCGACCGAGGCAAGGAAGGTGAGGCCGGATTCAATGCGTGCCTGTGATTCGACAATCTGGTTGCGCATGGCCCGCGTGACGAATTCGCTGGCCGAGACGCCGGCACCGATGCCGCGTGCAGCATGCTGATCGTGCAAGGCGGCGGCATTGGCGCCGGCAATTGCCAGACTGAGCAGGACGCCCGTCTTGTCTTCCTGACGCACTGCTTCAATGGCCGCCGGCAGTGAATCGGCGCCCCAGAAGGCATTGAGCGCACGGGCGTGGCAGCGGCGCGCCTGCACCATCGCCAGAATCTTGCCGGCCATCAGATACCAGCTGCCAATCGACAGAACAAATAACATGATCGCCACCGAGCGGCTGACTGCGTCGCCCTGCGCCCAGAAGTGCGTCAATCCAAGTTCCATGTGCATCGTGTTTCCTTAGTTATCCAGCGTGAAATTGAGCGGCACCAGCACTGACGATTCAACGGCTTCGCCGCCTTGGCGGGCCGGGATGAAGCGCCATTTTTCAACGGCCGCCCGTGCCGCTTCATCAAGCCGCGTAAAACCGCTCGATTGCTTGATCTCCACCGCCAGCGAAGCCCCCTGCGCGCTGACCCGCACGCGCAGCACTACCTTGCCTTCCTCGCCCTGCCGGCGCGACATCGGCGGGTACATCGGTTTTGGATTCTGCAAATAATCCGCATCGAAGCGCGCGGCGACGATGGTGGGCGGGGCGGGCGTAGCGGCCGACGCGCTTGGCTTCTCGATCAGGCGCGGCTCGGGCTGTGGCGGGATGGCAAAAACCGGCGCGGCCGTTGCTGTGGCAGCAGCTGTCATGACCGGTGGTGGCGCCGGCGGTGTTTTGCGCGGCGGCGCCGGCTTGGGCGGTTCGATTTTTTGGGGCGCCGGCGTCGGCACCGGTGTCATTTCGAGCATGCGCACCGTCAGCGTTTGCAGCGGTTTGATCAGTTCCGGGTTGGCTGCCATGCCAAAGAGCAGCAGCAAGGCGCCGGCGTGCAGCCCGATAACGCCAGTCAAGCCCGCACTCCGCCGCCAGAAGGGCAAGGATGCGTCGCCGGGCAACGCGTAGTAGGCGGTTGCAGGCGAAAGCACGTTCATCTCACGGTCAGAACTTATCGAATTCAACGGCATCATCGAACGTTAGCCTTCACCCAGCCAAGCAGCCGGGGCTTAGGAATAACACCGGAAACCGCCTCGATACCGTGTTCCCGATCATAAAAATACGTTCGTGGCAGCTCGCCATGCCAGCGCTGATCAATCTCGAAACGCAGGCGCTCCGGCATGTCGTCGGCAAACACCCATTGTTCGACCTTGCCAAGGCCATAGCTGGCGGCCAGTTGCGCAATGAGCGGTGCTTCGTCCGGCGTATCTGCGGCAACCAGAACAATGTCGATCTTCGGATTACGCCGGCGAATTTCACCCAGCGCCTTCAACTCCAGCGGGCAATGCGCGCAGTTCACCGACCAGAAAGCCAGCAAAAAAGGCTTGCCCTGCCTTTCTGCAACGATCTTCGCCAGGCTGCCGGCGACAAACGGGCGCACGGCATCGGCAGCCGATACCGGCAACGCGCCAACGACCAGAAGCACCAACAGAAAACGGCGAATAAAAAACACGCTTTGCCCACCCGCGAGAAAAAATGCAGAAAAATACAAATCAGCAGCAAATCACGAATTGCTAATATTTCGCTGTATAAACAACAGTCGAGGGCGGATTCTAATGGCAGGGGAGCGACGCAAGATGCGGCATATCGTCGCAGTTGGTGGCTTCAGGCAGGCTGCTATTTGAGCGAAATCAAATCGGAGGAAAATTTCCTGTTTTGGCCCGAAAAAAGCCGCGAAATCGTGGGTGCGCTCATCTCACCGTGATTGCTAACGCGCGTTCAAGCGTATTCCCCGGCTAGGTACTGCCCTGTAGCCCGCATGGAATGGCGATCTAGCGAATGATGCCTTGGAGATGCCCGTATTTGCTTGATCTACAGAGGGTGGTCTTGTAGAACAAGGATTGGCGCGGCTTGGCGGGGCTTGGCGTGAAATAGCACCAGATTTAATGCGCTTCGATAGCGCGACGCGTGACGCGCGCAGGCCTCAAGAAACACGCGCAGGGAAATTTCCCCTTCATGCTTCAAGCCTGCGACATCGGCAGCGTAAAAGTCTGCGCCGCCGTTGAGGCTGACAAATTCACCGCGAAACATTTGAATGTCCGGATCAAAGGCGATGACTGCCTGATAGCCGTTGATCG
>CAJBIL010000165.1 GCA_903953145.1 uncultured beta proteobacterium | reverse complement strand
GTTGTAACTGCCATCTGTATTCGTCGTCGTTGCGACTTGAACCAACTTGTTTAACTCAGAAACCAGCTGATCACGTTGATCCAGCAGATCGTTGGCGGGCTGGCTGATCGACGACTGAGCGATGATGATCTGCTGATTCAATGCACCGATCTGCTCGGCGTAAGAGTTAACACTCGCCACCGTCGTTGTGATCTGCCCGTTGACGCTCGTGTACATTTGACTAAGCCGCTCATCAAGCCCCTGAAAACGGGCTGTCAGCGACTGTGCCGACGAAATCATCGCCTGGCGTGACGGTAGCTGCGACGGATTGGCCGCAACCTGCTGCGCGCCCTTGAAGAAATCCTGTAACGCGGGCGACAGGCCGGAGTTAGCATCGGCCAGCATGTTATCGATCTGGCTGATCTGGTTGTAATAGGTTTCGAGTTCGCTGACCTTGGTCTGTGAGGTATTGACCTGGCTATTGAGAAACCCGTTATACATGCGCTCGACGGTCGACACATTAGCGCCCTGGCCGACAAAGCCGGCGCCGGTGAGCAGGGCCAGATTGGTCGACTGGATAGTGCGCTGGCGGTTAAAGCCGGGTGTATTGGCATTCGTAATATTGTGCGAAGCCGTCTGCAAGCCAAGCTGTGCAACCTGGATGCCGGTAATACCCGTATTGATCAATCCTGTACCCATGGACTAACTCTCCTTCCATGTTGTCAACGGCAAAACTGCCGGAATGTTGAGGCGGGCCTGACGACTAACCGGCCAGTGCCTGGCGCAGTGTGCTGCCGTTGATGATGCGGCCGAGCTTGTCTGCATACATGGGATCGGTGGCATAACCCGACTGTTGTAGTGAATTAGCAAACTGCGTGCCATCCTGCTGGCCAAGCACACCGGAGAAACGCGCGTTGTTGCGTAACAAGCTGGCGTAGTCACGGAAGGATTCAGCATAGGAGCCATACACACGAAACTTCTCGCGCGACGACTGGGCAACGCCATTCACATACTCGGTGGTCTGCACCTCGGCCGATGCGCCCTGCCAGCCACGGCCTGCCTTGACGCCGAACAGGTTGTAGCTGGGCGAGCCATCTGCGGTGCGGATTTCACTCTTGCCCCAGCCGCTTTCCAGCGCAGCATGTGCCACCAGGAAATGCGCCGGCACACCGGTGGCGTTGGCGGCTTCGACGGCGTGCGGCCAGACACGATTCACGAAATCCTTGCCACTACCGCTGCCGTTAGCGGGCAAAGGCGTTGCATTCAGGCTGGAAGGCGCTTCAACAGGCGCATTACGAATGCGCTCGGCGCCGATACCGACACCGGCAGAACTTGCCGCCTGCCGGGCAATTAACGACTGTTGTAATGTCTGCTGCACCGTTTCAAGCGACGACGCCGGTTCAACCGAAGTGCCGTTTGTCAGGTTACGCCCCAGTTGTTGCTCAATCAGCTTGGCAAAACCCATTTTGCCCTGGGAAGAAAGATTCTGCGCCAGTTGCTGATCCATCACCGAGGTGAAAAAACGGCTCTGATCGCTGTCGAGCAAGCCATCCTGCGGCGTCGCATCGCGCATGCTTTTGAGCATCATCTGCAAAAGCATGCCTTCAAACTGCTGCGCCGCCTGATGCAGCCCTGCCTTCGGGTCTGTTTTAATCTTCGCACGCAAGTCCCCGGATGACTTCGGGTCGAGAACAAAGTGCTGCGAATTCAAATCATCGGCTTTCATACGCCGAATATTAGCAATTTACGCGCCAGGTGCTAATAATTGCTGCGCCGGCCTATTGGTGAAGCCGTTAAATCACTTCCAGCTCAGCCCGCAATGCGCCAGCAGCTTTCATTGCTTGCAGGATCGCCAGCAAATCCTGCGGGTTGGCGCCGAGGGCGTTCAGTGCTTTTACGACGTCAGAGAGGTTAACGCTGGCCTTGACGTTCATCAGCACGCCTGGCTCCTGCTTGATCTGGATATCAGCCTGATTGGTTGTTGCAGTCTGGCCGCCGGCCAGCGCGTTGGGCTGGCTGACTTGCTGATCATTGTTGATGACCACAGAAAGATTGCCGTGCGCGACGGCGCAGGATTCGATCATCACCGTCTGGTTCATCACCACCGAGCCGGTACGCGGATTAACGATCACCTTGGCAGCCGTCTGCATCGGGCGAACTTCCAGGTTTTCGATACGCCCCATGAAGGCAACCCGGCTATCCGCCTCCTCGGGAGCGCGCACCCGGATCTGCCTGCCATCGACGGCCTGCGCTGTCCCCGGCCCCATCTCACGATTGATCACTTCAACGACCCGTTGCGTGGTGCCGAAATCAGAATTGCTCATCTGGTAATTCACGAAAGCGCCCTGCCCCAGTGCGGTCGGCACCTCACGTTCGACCGTTGCACCGCCGGCAATACGGCCAGCCAGCAGATGATTGACCGTCACCTTGCTGCCCGCCGCTGAAGCACCGGCGCCCGCGACCAGAATATTGCCCTGCGCCACGGCATAGGCCTGCCCGTCGCCACCCTTGAGCGGCGTCATCAACAGCGTGCCGCCGCGCAGGCTTTTGGCGTTACCCATCGACGATACGGTGACGTCGATCTGTTGCCCCATACGCGCAAAAGCCGGCAGGCTGGCGGTAACCATCACGGCAGCCACGTTCTTGAGCTGTAACGACTGCGTGGTCGGCAAGGTGGTGCCGAGCTGTGCCAGCATGTTGATGATGCTTTGCGTGGTAAAGGGAGTCTGGGTGGTCTGGTCACCGGTGCCATCCAGCCCGACGACCAGTCCGTAACCAACCAGCTGGTTATTCCGTACCCCTTGTACTGAGGCCAGATCCTTGATTCGATCCGCCTGCGCTGTACCGCTGAACAAGCTTGCGGCCGTGCAGGCAAAAATTGCCAGCAGACGCAGGATTTTGCCGGTTTGAGTCGTCATGATCTGCTCCAGGTTATCAGAACGGCAAAACGCCCATGAAGAAGCGTGCCAGCCAGCCCATGACTTGTGCCTCGCTGATCGTGCCGCTCTCCTTGTATTCAATGCGCGCATCGGCAATCTGCGACGAGCTGATGGTGTTTGCGGCATTGATGAAGTACGGATTAACCACGCCGGAAAGACGGATGTACTCCGTCCCCTGCGCAATCGCCACCTGTTTCTCGCCAGAAACCAGCAGGTTGCCATTCGGCAGCACTTCAATCACCGTCACCGTGATGGTGCCGGTAAAGCTATTGGTAGCGGCCGCATCGCCTTTGCCGTCAAGGCTGTTCGAGCTGGCGCCGGTCAATGCCATGCCGTCGAAAGAGCGGCCCGGCAGGCCGGCAATCGGCCCGGCCGAGGCGCTGATACTGGCCGAGCGGCTGACCTTGGTATTCGATTTGGTCGATGCCGTATTGGATTCGGCAATGGTGATCGTCATCGTATCGCCCACATAACGGGCACGGCGATCCTCGAACAACGTACGCGAGGCGCCGGATTGGTAAATGCTGCCGGTTGCGGCGGCAATATTTTCCATGCGGGGCGCCGGTCTTGCCGTCATCGGCTGATGCACGTTGGTTGGCGGTACGGTGTTACAGGCGCTGATGAGCAGCGCGGCAAACGGGAGCATTGCAAGAACCAGTCGGTTTTTCATGATCACTCCTTTACAGCGAAGTCAGTTTCGCCAGCATCTGGTCGGACGTCGATACCACTTTGGAATTAAGCTCGTAGGCACGTTGCGTCTGGATCATCGTCACCAGCTCCTCGGCCACGTTAACGTTGGAGGTTTCGACATAGCGCTGATTGAGCGTGCCGGCGCCACTCAATCCCGGCGTATTGGGTGTGGCCGAGCCACTCGATGCGGTTTCGAGGTAAAGGTTTTCACCCATGCTCAGCAAACCGCCGTTATTGATAAAGGTGGCAACCTGCATGGTGCCGACCTGAACCGTCGCCGCCGACCCCGGCTGCGTGACCGAAACCACGCCATCCTTGCCGATAGTGACGGTCAGCGCATTACTCGGGATGGTGATGCTTGGCTGCACCGGATACCCATTCGGCGTCACCATCTGGCCCTGATTGTCTTTCTGGAACGAGCCATCGCGGGTGTAGGCAGTCGTACCGTCCGGCAACAGCACCTGAAAGAAGCCCGCGCCATCAATCGCCAGATCCAGATCGTTACCGGTTTGCTGAACCGCGCCTTGCGTATGGATGCGCGCCGTAGACACGGGGCGCACACCGGTACCGAGTTGCAGGCCGGAAGGTATCTGGGTGGATTGCGAGGACTGGGCGCCGGGCTGCCGGATCGTCTGATACAGCAAATCCTCGAACACCCCGCGCCCACGCTTGAAGCCGTTGGTACTGACGTTGGCCAGGTTATTGGCGATCACGTCCATCTGCGTCTGCTGCGCATCAAGGCCGGTACGGGCAATCCAGAGTGAGCGGATCATTTTTGCTTAGTCCTGTGGCGTATATAAACGTACTAATCTAAAACCGCAGCTCTCACCACGGCGGACCCCTAGCTGGGTAGGTCGGGGTTCACCCCGACGCACTGAAAGCGAAGGGGCCTATGGCTCAAGTCCCGTTAGGGGGCAATCCACCGCCGATGTCGGGGTAAACCCCGACCTACCCAATGGCGTCATCAACGTATCAATTCATCGAAAGAACCTGATCGGCCTGCCGCGCGTTGGCGTCGGCTGTTTGCAACATCTTGATCTGCATCTCGAACTGACGCGCCAGGCTGATCATATTGACCATGGCATCAACCGGATTGACGTTGCTGCCTTCGAGCGTCTCCGGCGCCAGCCGAACCTTTTCATCGACGGTTGCCGGCTGGCCGCTTTTCAGGCGAAACAGACCATCGCCGCCACGCTCCAGCTCATTCTCCGGCGGGTTCACCAGTTTGATCCGGCCAACGGCATTGACGTTATTCGGTGTTCCAAACAAGGGCACGACGGAAATCGTACCGTCCGGCGCAATCGAAATACGGTTATCCGGCGGAATCGAAATCGGGCCGCCATCGCCCATCACATTCAACCCGCCCGCTGTCTGCAACTGGCCATTGGCATTGACTTGCAGATTGCCGGCACGCGTGTAAGCCTCACCGCCCTCGGGGGTTTCCACCGTCACCCAGCCTGCGCCTTGAACAGCGACATCCAGCGGCCGGCCGGTGGCCATCATCGCGCCCTGATCGAACACATTGGCAATCGACGCATCCACCACGAAAGCCCGGGTCGGCGCGCCTTCACCCTGAATCGGCACGGCGCGGAACTTGTGCTCCATGGCGCGGTAGCCATTGGTTGAGGCATTGGCCAGATTCTGTGCAACGCCCGCCTGTTGCAGAAATGCGTGCTTGGCGCCGCTCATCGCGGTGTAAATCAGGCGATCCATGAGCATCCCTCTTTCGTATCAAATATCGACAACATCGCTGCAACCCGCGCCAACTGGCGTTCTAGCAAGCCACCTGCGGCAAAGCCAATGAATACGCCAGTCTTCAGGCATAGTGCCGATAGAACGCCTATCGGTGCGCCCCGCAGGGCAGTGGCCGAAAATAAAGGGTTGGAAAACAAGGG
>CAJBIL010000164.1 GCA_903953145.1 uncultured beta proteobacterium | reverse complement strand
TTAGGCAGTGAGAAGTTCAGGATTTTTTTGAGCGAAATACAAGCGAGGCTATTTTAGCCAGTGCCCTGTAAAGCGCATGGATGCTTGTTCTACGCAGTGAGATTGACAGGAGGCCAATAAATACGGGCATCTTCAGCAGTTGATGGTCGTAGAACGCCTATCCATGCGCCCCGCAGGCAAGTTGGTAAAATCTAGCGCGTGTAATACCCCACGCCAACCAGCAAATCCCCCACCTTGCGGAACTGGGTGTGTTTGTTTTCGACCTTGCGCGTCACCGGGTTGCGCCAGGCGTAGGCCAGTTCGCCGCGATCTTTCTCCTTGAGGGCATCAACCATCTGCCGGATGATCGGCTGGCCCTTGGGGTCAAGCAGTGCATAACCGTCGGTGCCGAGCAGGCGGGGAGAAACGCCGTGTGCACGAAACTTGCCGTCGTCAAGACTGACTGCGAAAACGTAGAGGTCATCCTCGATAAAACCACCGTTCAGATCGTTAAAGGCGGTCAATGCCTTTTCTGGATCGGCAGTAACGGCGGCCACGGCCCGTTCCAGCAGTGCGCCGGCCTGCTCGGGCGACGCCCGGGGGACGTAATAGCCAACCGCCAGCAGGCGCTCGCCGACCTTATGGAAATAGGTGATCTTGCGCTCCGGCTTGTGGTGCAGGCGGTTGAGCCAGCGATACTCGACCACGCCGGTGTCGCTGGTTTTCGATTTTTCGAGCATGTCCCAGAAAAACGGCGTACCAAAGGCGTCGCGCATGTTTTTCACCTGACGGCCGATCAGCGCTGCCGAAGAACCGCCGCTGGCCAGCATCACGCCATTGGTGCCGAGCACATAAACATAGAGCTCGGCATCGATGAAATCGGTCGGCCCGTTAAATGCGGCAAAGGCTTCGTCGCCTTGTTGCCGGTATAAAGCGACGGCCCTGGCAAGCAGGCCAAGCGCGCGCGTCGCATCGCTGGCCGAGGCCGCTGCCGCGCTGACCGGCGGTGATTCTTCGCCCTGCGCGGCCGGCAGCATCAGCGAAAAGACCAGCATGGCCAACACCCGTAAGATCATCCCAAAGCGCATCGTAAAACTCCCTTTTCCAGACTTTCCAGATTTAATTTCAGGCTAACCGGCTCAAGCCTGCTGCTTGCAGCCGGTTTCCCTGGCAAATACGATCAGGCACAGCGAGAGAACAATGCAGCCGAACATCAGGCTGAAGGCGGCCTGATAGGCGGCAGCGTCGTAAATGCGCGCTCCGCCGGCGCTGCTTCCAAGCCAGTTGCGGTCGAGCAGCCAGCCAACGGCAGGTTGCAACAGCATGCCGCCGAGCAACGGCCCCATGTTGCAGACGCCAGAAGCAGTGCCCATCAGGCGCGCCGGCACCGACTCCTTGGCAAAAGCGAAACCGATTACCAGGCTACCCGAAGCAAAACCGGTGATGATTAATGCGCCGATCAAAACCGGTAGCGATAAAGGCAGAAAAATAATCGCCGACCAGCCGAGCAGACCAACGACGGTAGCAACAACATAAATTGGCTTACGCCGGCCGATGCGCTCCGATAGCGCGCCAAGCACCGGCCCGCCGAGCGCCCAGGCGACCAGCAAGGTCGACGTGATCGCCGCCGCCATCTTGGTTTCCAGGCCGTGCACCTGACGCAGATAGGGCACGCCCCACAACCCGGCAAAGGTCAGCACGGCGCCCGAAACACCAATCGGCGTCAGCAACAGAATCCACGTATTGCGATACGACAGCACCTCGGCGAGGCCGCGCCAGATCGAGCCATGCGGCCCGCCACCCTGCGTGCTGAGCGAATAGCTGGCGTAACCCCGTTGCACCGGGTCGTCACGTACACGCAGCCAGATCGCCACGCACAGGCAGGCAACAACGCCGGCAGAAACGCCCATCACCGGGCGCCAGCCGAAACTCTCAACCAGCAAGCGCAAGGGAACACCGGCAAAAACGCCGCCCACCACGCCGCAAAACAGCGCCATGCCGGAAACCATCGCAAACTGGCGTGGCGCAAACCAGTGCGTCGCCAGCTTGAGCATCGAGACAAAGGCCACCGCCACCGACGCACCAATCAGCAAGCGCCCGGCATTGGCCCAGAACAGGCTGGGCGAAAAAGCGAACAGCGCCGTCCCCAGCGCAGCCACGCCCGCCCCCGCCGTCAGCAAGCGGCGCGGCCCCCAGCGGTCGGCCATGATGCCGGTTGGTACCTGCATCGCGACATACGAGTAGAAGTAGAAAGCCGAGAGATTGCCGAGCGCCGCCGCGCCAATCGCAAAGTCGGTCATCAGGCGGTCGGTCATCACTGCCGGCGCAACGCGCTGATAAAAGCCGAAGAGATAGAGCAAGGCACCCAGCCCCCAGACGCTCCAGGCTAATGAGGCGGGCGGATGGGCAGGTTTTGCGGCGGGTGTATTCAACTTTGCTCCCAGGGCAGGCCGTCGATACGCCAGCCGTTTTTAGTGTTGCGGTGATGATGCTCGTCGCGTTCGCCCTCGAAACCATGCACCACGTTAATCACGTGGGAAAAGCCGGCCGCCTCCAGCGCATGTGCGGCTTCCAGCGAACGATGGCCGCTCCGGCAGATCAACGCGACCGGGCGCGCCAGGCCATCCCCGGCGAGACGCTTCAGCTGATGCACGAAATCCGGATTGATCTCCCAGTCCGGCCCGTCGCTCCAAGCGATATGCTCGACACCGATCGGATGCCCGACGAAGAAATACTCGATCTCGCTGCGTACATCGACGAACAACGCCTCAGGGTTGTTTTGCAGGAAGGCGTGCGTCTCGTTCGGCGTCAGATGTCTCATGTTCTATACTCGCTGGCGTCAGAATAACGGAGAGGTTAGCGGAAAATCCCATGATCAAGAAACTGTTCGCCGGAATTCTTTCGGGCCTGATCGCGGCACTGTTGCCGGCCTGTGACGGATTCAACCTCAATGCCCTCAAACCGGGCATTTCAACAGCACTCGAAGTGCGTGACCGGATGGGCGCACCAAGCATGGAGTGGCAGGACGCCGACGGCACGCTAACCTGGGAATACCCGCGCACGCCGGAAGGCCTGGTCAACTACATGATCATCATCGGCCCCGACAACCTGTTGCGCGAAGTGAGGCAAGTGCTGACCGAGGAGAATTTCGGCAAGGTCAAACCGGGCATGGGCAAGGAAGAAATCCGTCGCCTGCTCGGCAAACCCGCCCACCAAAGCCATTTCCCGCTCAAAAAGGAAGATGTCTGGGACTGGAAAACGAAATCGGAAACCAGCATGGACTGGTTTTTCAACGTGCACTTCGACGAGAACGGCCAGGTCGTTAAAACCAGCAGTAATTTCGTAACGAAGGGTTGATCAGAAAGAAGGGCTATTTGCATTCTGAGGTTGGATAGTGGAAATTTCGAAGTCCAACCCGATTGGGTGCCGAGGTTGGACTATGCATCTTGTGTGCAACCTCAATTCAACTCCAATTGGTTGGAACTGAGGTTGTGGTGGCTAAGCCTGCTTCTGACTGGGAAGAGGCGCTCAGATTTCAGTGCTATCCGGCACTTATAAACTCTTTTCCGACGCGGCAGTGGTGCCAATGATCGAAGCTGCGGCTACACTCATGGCTTCGTCATTAATGAAGGAGACGGTGCCGCCGGTATTAACGAT
>CAJBIL010000163.1 GCA_903953145.1 uncultured beta proteobacterium | reverse complement strand
GGCTGTATATGCTCAATCACCTCTCCGTGGTCGCGCATCACGACCTCGGTGTCGTAACTGGCCTGCAACGCCAGCCAGAAGCCGGGCGTGGTGCCAAAAGCCCGTGCCATGCGAAGGGCAGTGTCCGCCGTAATGCCGCGGAAGGCGGTAAACTAGGCGCTTGTGCTCGCCAGAAACTAAAGTTCGCTAGCAATGAAAGGACGCATGATGAGGGAAGCCAGAGACTGCCGTCGTCTGTTTGATGTCGATGATGATGCAGTGTTTTATCAGGGATTTTCCCGTAGCCAGGGTATTGCCGAAAGTCAGGTCGAGATGAGATTGATGCTGTTAGCCTGTGTTAAACACACCATTTCCCTCTTCGGAAGCAGGCGCTTTATTTCCGTGCAGGCGGCAGCATGAAACCCTCGCTGGCACTTGCATCAAACCGGGATGCCATTCGCCGTGTAGTCGTTGCGCACCGGGCAAGCAATCCCCGCGTTTTTGGCTCAGTCGCTCACGGCAACGATACCGATGAAAGTGACTTGGACCTTTTGATTGATCCGAGCCCGGAAACGTCGCTGTTCGACATCGGGGCGATTCGCCACGAACTGCTGCAATTGCTGGGTGTGCGCGTGGATGTGCTGACGCCAAAGGCGATTCCGGAGAGGTTCCGTGCCGCCGTGCTGGCGGAGGCGGTGCCAGTATGAGCCGCTACGACCAGCAACCAAATGCGCAATGCCGTCGCCCATGGCTATTTCAAGGTCGACCTGGAAATCGTCTGGAAAACGCTGAACAACGACCTCGCAGGGTTGTATAGCCAAGTTCAAGCCGCGCTTGCAGACTTCTCTCACGAGGACAATGTTTGACGATGACGCAGCGGATGTTGAAATCGGTCTGTCCAGTAACCCACATGCTCTGAACGCCAATAAACACGACACTCTCCATCAAGTGCCATCGGTAGACCGCCTATCCATGCGCCCCGCAGGCAAGTACCCTTGGGGTGCGGGTTGCAGCGATATTTGGGATTTGTCCTGACAATTATTGCGCCAGGCGCCACCCGGGATGATGAAATCGCCTCGCTGGGTAGGTCGTGGCTTCAGCCCGACGCCGTGGTGGAAGTCGCTTTGGGGGGGTATTCACCGCTGATGTCGGGGTGAACCCCGACCTACCGACCGACTGCCTTGATTTTTCATGTTAATAAAAGCAGTTAACCACAAATGCGCCAAAATCCCCCCGGGCAAGCGCGCTACCCTTGCCGCATCATCAGGCGGCCAGTGGCTGTATATGCTCAATCACCTCTCCGTGGTCGCGCATCACGACCTCGGTGTCGTAACTGGCCTGCAACGCCAGCCAGAAGCCGGGCGTGGTGCCAAAAGCCCGCGCCATGCGCAGGGCAGTGTCCGCTGTAATGCCGCGTTTTCCGGCGCAAATCTCGCTAATGCGCATGGCCGGCACGCCGATCTGTTTAGCCAGCCGATACTGGCTGACCCCCATCGGGATCAGAAATTCTTCCCGCAGCACTTCGCCCGGGTGGATGTTGGGCAACTTGTCCATAAAAACCTTTCAGTGATAGTCGCAAATTTCAACGCGTTCGGCATTGCTTCCGTTCCATACAAAGCAGATGCGCCACTGGTCATTGATGCGGATGCTGTGCTGCCCGATCCGGTCCCCGATCAACGCTTCGAGCCGGTTATTGGGCGGAACGCGAAGGTCATCAAGGCGCTGTGCAGCATCCACCATTCGCAACTTGCGCCGCGCAACGGCCTGAATTTGATTCGGCAGTTTTTTGGTGAAATCGCCAATCCAGATAGTCTCAGTTGGCTCGTCCTTGGGGTGCGCCCCGCAGGCGAAGGG
>CAJBIL010000162.1 GCA_903953145.1 uncultured beta proteobacterium | reverse complement strand
GGCCCGCCGCCATGCACCACCACCACATTCATGCCGACCAGATTCAACAGCACCACGTCACGCGCGAAACAGCGCTTCAGGTGCTCGTCGGTCATGGCATTGCCGCCGTATTTGACGACGATAATTTTGCCGTGAAAACGCTGAATGTAGGGCAGCGCCTCGGCGAGGACACCGGCTTTGAGTGCGGAAGAAAGGTTTGCGGGCATGGCAGACAATGAGCGGGCAGATAACACCGGCCATTCTACCGATCCCCTGACAAGCGGGGCTGACTGGTGAGGTCAAAAAGTCGACGCTGGCGTCGCGCCAGCGTCGACTTTTGATGCGGCGTTACTGGATGGTCAGCCGCTTCGATTGCGCCGCAAGTTTCTTCGGCAGCGTCAGATTCAGAATGCCGTCGTTGTATTTCGCCACTGACTGGCTTTCGTCAACATCCTGCGGCAGCTGGAAGCTGCGCGTCAGCTTGCCGTAGCTGCGCTCGGAACGCAGCACGCGCTCACCATCCCTGACATCCTTTTCCTGCCGTCGCTCGGCGCTCACCGAGACCACCGCACCGTCGATTGCAACGTGGATGTCCTCCTTACGAACACCGGGTATTTCGACATGGACGACATAGGCCTTCTCAACCTCCTTAACGTCAATCTTCAGCGTCGGCACATCGGCGGAATTGCCGTATTCGACGGGACGAACGAGGAAACCTCGAAAGAAGTCATCAAGTGGATCGGTACGCATCAAACGATTCATTATTTTCTCCTTGAATTGTTGCAGCCGAAACCTTGCAGGCCGCCATGACCCGAATCTGGATGCGCCACGACGAATTTCAAGAGCCTCGGATCATGTTCGTGGTCATGCCGCTGGCGGTGCTTCCGTGTTCGGCATTTGCAGAATATCGACCAACTCAACCTCCAGCACATCGCAAAGCTTGCACAAAATCAACAGTGAGGGATTGCCAATACCGCGCTCGATCTGGGAAACGTAGGTGCGATCCACCTCGGCCGACAAAGCCAAAGCTTCCTGCGACAAACCACGCAGCGCACGCTGGCGTCGTATGTTGTCCGCAAGGGCTACCGGGAGGTTTGGCAGATCGTGGGATAAAACCGGCTTTGCTATCTGTACCACTTCATACTGGCCAGGTCACGTAACAAACAATGATTGCCGATATTTGTCCATGACCGCTCGAAATCGTGGATAGAAGCGACCCCGGAAAACATCCTTGAGATGCTCGCGGAAACTACGGAACCACGGCACTGATGTGTACGTGAAAAAATACAATCATTGGCCAGCGCTATCTCGGTAGCAACGCCAGCAGCGGAAATGTTGCAGTTTCCAAAAGCTGCTTAGGCAGTTTTGGTCTGATGGTCGAATCCGGTTGATATGACTGGTTTCAGCCACCGACGCCATTGCTGGCGGGCTTACTTTGTGAATGAAGAGGTGGCACACCTGATCGACGAATAACTTGCAAGAAAATAATTGTGCATATGGTCGATATATACGGTTGACAATTTCTTTTTTGGCAACTAGACTTCGCTACATGGTCGATATCGACTATATAGACAAAGGACTGTGCCATGGCCAAGACCAAGAAGCCCGCTGCAACCAACGACGACCGGATTAGCGGTTTCCCCGTACCTTTCTCACTCGATGCCTTCCGTAAGAACATCGTGGAGGTTTTCTTCCACTACGTGCGGACAATCGGTCTGATGACTGATCCCGAGACAGCCTGGCGTATCACCAAGACAGCAACCCCTGTAAGTTATTCTTCGTTTTATTCCCAAGAATACAGTGCCGCCGCGCTTGGATTGAGCTACGAAGATATTCGTGGAACACAGTTTGCGCAGACCCTGGAACTTCTCTATGACTTCGCTTTTTTTGGCCGCCGGGACGCGAGTGCGGAAGCCTTAGATGATGAAGGCATCTATATGTGGGCGTCCGATATTTCTCACGAGGCGCTTTACGGTCAAGTCAGCTCAAAGTGGAGTGACTTTGGTCTCGATATCCAATCGCACGCTGCAAACTGCGTCCTTGTAACTGAAACTGCCAACGCAAGAAATATCCTAGAAGGTGGTGAGTCGTTCAGTAGCTTCGCCGAGGGTTCGGGAAAGAACGAGTTTGCGAAGGAAGGCGTTCTAACTATTCGCCAAATGGCCCTCCTCTCCGGAATGGAAGAGATGAGTATCCGAGCGGCCGCTGGCCCTAAACGAGCCAATCCACTGAAGACCCACACTGTCGACGGGGGCACGCGCGTAGCCGTGGATGTTGCAAAAACGTGGTTAGAGTCAAAAGGTCGATATGTCACTATTGAGGTGTACCGAAGCGCCGGTGACGTCGATCTTAGGAAACGCAGCTTTACAGATTATCAGGATCTTTGGCATGCGCTTAATGCCCGCTGTCTGATGATTGCTGATCGTGATGGCTTAGAAACCGTCAAAACAAAGCTTGGCACACTAACCATGGGGCTTCCGCCAGGCTTTGTCGGCGGATATCTGGAGATTGACGATGCGGCTTATGCGGACGAGCAGGTAATGCGCTCTCTGGCTGACCTGCTTGAGATCCCAAGTGACCTCTTGGTATTGCGCTGCAAAGAAGTTGTCGCGAAGGAACAGCTCGCTTCCATCGAACGCCAGCTAAAGCAAACAATTCTTACCAGTAATAGCACGCCTTCAGATTGAGGAGAACGACATGGACATGACAGCACATGCGAACGTTCGTCGGCAACAACGCGCGATTCCTCCCCTGATGATTGATCTGCTCCTCCAGTTTGGCGCGAGCGAACCCTCGGGTGATGGTACCTTGAAGTATTACTTCGACAAGTCATCTCGTCGGCAAGTTATGGCGTATGCAGGTGCATTCGCCAGCGCGCTTGAGCAGCACTTAGATCTGTATGCGGTGGTCGCAGCTGATAGTAGGGTCATTACGGTTGCACATCGCGATGACCGGATTCGGCGCCACTGAAATTCAAGCTATCTGAAATTCTTTCGCACCCTACTAATGCAGGAATAACTACTACATTATGCAAACAAATCTGTTCGACCGCTTCGCGCCAACCATCCGATCGCTCTCCGCTGCAGAACTCAACGGCACTGGTTCCTTGAAAGCTAAAATGCTGTTAGCCAAGGATGGCAACGTTGAAGTCTGCTATGCCCCATTTGAATACATCAATCCACAGGCGCGTGTGGTGATCGTCGGCATCACACCGGGGCAAACTCAGATGCTTAACAGCATCAAAGAAGCGCGTAGGCAGCTTGACCAAGGCGCCAGCAACATACAAGCCATGATCGCGGCTAAGAAAACTGGGGCCTTCAGCGGAGCCATGCGCCCCAACCTGATCGCCCTACTTGATGGAATTGGACTGCAGCGCTGGCTTGGCCTTACCAGTTGCGAAGCGCTGTTTGGAGCGGCGGATAACCTCGTCCAGACAACGTCCGTTTTGAGGAACCCTGTATTTGTGGGTGGGGAGAATTACAACGGGACGCCCAACATGACTAGGCAATCTTTGCTTCAAGAACAGCTACTGACCTATTTTGGACAGGACGTAAAAGCCCTACCCAATGCGGTCTTTGTTCCGCTAGGAGACAAGGTCGCTGAAGCATTGAACTATTTGGTGGATCGGAACCTGCTTTCACCTGATCGGATTCTGAGTGGACTTCCGCACCCCTCCGGAGCTAACGCGGAACGCATTGCGTATTTTTTGGGGAAGAAAAGGCGCGAGCACCTTTCCGCAAAAACAAACCCGGACAAGCTTGATCTAGCACGTGAGCAGATGATTGGCAGAGTCTTGAAACTGGCCTAACGCATTCGACACAGAAATCAAAAGAATTTAAGGGGGATTCAAAGCATGGCAAAAATGAACAGTTCCACCCGCCTCAGTATCGTCAACGCCTGCAAAACACAGGGATTTGATGTTCAGCTGAAAAGTGACGGCTCCGATGAGTACGACAAGAATCTGGTGTTTTGGACCGGCAAATACCCTTCAAAAGTTTTCATTCACCGGGATACCGGAATCAATTCGTCCTCAGGTAATTTGAGCTATCTGAAAGTCGCTGTCCATCCTGCCCACTTTAGAGATGAACTGGTGGATCCTTCCAATGGAATTGAGGATTTTCTGAATAATAGAACCAAGATAAATCGTCACGCCAGCAGCAACTACCGAGACTTTCCGAGGTATTCTGGAAACGATGAGCCTTGCGGTAAATGCTACAAGATTCATGGATTAATAGCTCTTGAACGATTGTTGGCTGGGCTGAAGAAAACTACCAGCGAACATTGATCTAGCGCTGACTTGTTCGGATTAGCCAATCCGACCTGCTATAAAGGTGAGGTCGATTTGCTCTTGCAGGTGGTGCTAATGCAAATCGAACTGGGCTGCGACTAGGTTGGGCTGTAACCATGGTGGAACAGTCGATAAATTTATCGGCGATGCCATCATGGCCTGGTGGCTGCTCACCGACAAAAATGCAAAGGCAGCCGCACAATGCTTGATGCATCTCATGGAGAACGCGCGTGACCCGCGTTTCGCCAATTTACGCCCAGGCGATGCGCACGATGCAGCGGTGTCCGGTTTCGGCATGCACTGCGGCATCGCCTACGAATGCTGCCTTGGGAATCGCGACCGTTTCGAACTGGCGCTCATCGGCAGCACCATCAATATCGCAAGCCGTCTGGAAAGCGCGACTCGCGAAAGAGGGATTGCCGTGCTCTCGAATGATCTGGTCAGCGCGATGGGTGCAGACACGATGGAGACCGCGCTGACGGCACGCGGGTTTCAGTTGCAGGCACCCGACGACATTTTATTAAAGGGCATTCCCCGGCCACTGATCTGTCGCACGGTCACGATCTAAAATCCGCTTTGTACCGTGCGCCATGCGAGAAGATGTGTCGTCTCAACATTGCTTACAATGCCCGACAAGATGAATACCAACGAGTCTATCGCTTGCCGTGCGACGCAGCAGCATCTGGACTTCCTGCGTTCCGCCACACAACCGCTGCGACAGACTGTCGTGATGTCGCATGACTGAACAAAAGTCGACGCCGGGGATACGGCAATCTGCCGCCGTGAATTCCATCTGTCCGCGCTGCGGCGCGTCGTTTACCTGCGGCGTAGTGGCGGGGCTGAAACAGTGCTGGTGCGCCGATCTGCCGCCACTGTCACACCCGATCCGCCCGCGCAACCCGACGGCCACAAGCTGCTTCTGCCCCGATTGCCTACATTCTTTGCGCGAAGCAGAGGCGGCAAGTCAGGGCGATGAACAATCCGGATAACGCTGCGGCAGCAGCAAAATAGCGTCGCGATTGCTCCACGAAAAACACGCGGCGGCGGCATCGACGCAAGGTAGCCAGCGGTAACCCAGATGCTCGTCGGGTGCGACATGCACGGC
>CAJBIL010000161.1 GCA_903953145.1 uncultured beta proteobacterium | reverse complement strand
CTGTGGCCGGATGTGCTGGTCATCGACATCGAAATGCCGCGTATGGACGGCATTACATTCCTGAAAAAAATCATGGCCGAGCATCCAACGCCGGTCGTTGTCTGCTCGTCACTTGCAGAAAAAGGGACGCAGGCCACGTTCGAGGCGCTGGCCGCCGGTGCAATTTCGATTATCACCAAGCCAAAAATCGGCCTCAAGGATTTCCTCGAAGATGCCTCCAACGACATCGTCCAGGCCGTGCGCAGTGCGGCGCGCGCCAATATACGGGCGCTCCAGGGCGGCGCCCGGGCAGGCGTGCCCGCCGCCGCATTCAATCGACCCAAAAACTCTGCCGACGTGATGCTCAGCGCGGGGACACACCGTGCGCTCGAACGCACCACCGACCAGGTGGTCGCCATCGGCACCTCGACCGGCGGCACGCAGGCGCTGGAAGCCGTGCTGACCAAGCTACCGGCAACCTGCCTCGGTATCGTGATCGTGCAGCACATGCCGGAAAAATTTACCGCGATGTTTGCCGAACGTCTGAACAGCCTGTGTCAGATCGAAGTGCTGGAAGCGAAGAACGGCGACCGCGTGATCCCCGGCCGGGCGCTGATTGCGCCGGGCGGCAAGCACATGATGCTGAAGCGCAACGGCGCACAGTATGTCGTCGACGTCGCCGACGGGCCGCTGGTCAATCGCCACAAGCCCTCGGTCGATGTGCTGTTCCGCTCGGTGGCTAAATTTGCCGGTGCCAACGCGCTCGGCATCATCATGACCGGCATGGGCGACGACGGCGCACGCGGCATGAAGGAAATGCACGATGCGGGCGCAAAAACCATCGCGCAGGATGAAGCCAGCTGTGTGGTGTTCGGCATGCCGAAAGAAGCGATCAAACTGGGTGCCACTGATCAAACCATCCCGCTTGACCAGATCCCGGCGGCCATCGTGAATTACGGCAAGGGTTTCTGAAAGGAAATGAAATGAATATTCAGGAAGCACTGGACGCAGTTGCCGCCGATGCCGCGAAGGGCGAGATGGTATTCCCCAGCCACACGGAAATCGCCTTGCGCGTTCAACGCACGCTGGACGATCCGGATTGCTCTACCGAGCAACTGAGCAAGCTCATTTCTGCCGAGCCGCTGCTCTCGGCCCGGGTCGTCAGCATTGCCAACTCGGTGGCTTACAACAGCTCCGGCCGTGCCATCACCGACGTTCGCAATGCTGTTTCCCGACTCGGTTTCAAGACTTTGCGCACACTGGCAACCGCGCTGGTGGTGCGCCAGATGCAGGGAATGTCGCAGTCGCCCGAACATCGCGCACTGGCCAGCCGCCTCTGGGAACACACGGCGCATGTCGCCGCGCTGGCCAGAGTGATCGCTAAACGCGTTACCCGGCAAGACCCTGAAGCGGCTTTCTTTGCCGGGATTGTTCATGAAGTCGGCGGCTTTTACCTGATCTCGCGCGCCAGCAACTTCCCCGGTATTTTCGAGGGCGATTTCGAGCTGTGGCATAACGAAGGCGAGGCGCAAGTGGGACGCGCCGTACTCGGCGCGCTGGGCGTACCGGAAAACATCGTGAGCGCAGTCGAAACCCTATGGGATGGCTTTCTGGCCATGCCGCCGAGCTCTCTGGGCGACACCCTGCTGCTCGCGGACCAACTCTCCCCTGTCGAATCGCCACTGGCTGAACTGGCCGGCATGAGCCGCAAGGGCATGGTCGTTGACCTGGAGCTGCTGATTGACGATGAGCTGCTGAGCAGCATTCTCAAGGACTCGGCAGAGGAAGTCGCCTCGCTGATCGCTGCCCTCAAGTCATAAGTCGAATCGCATTTTTGAGCACCATGATGGTGCACAAAAAATTCATGTATTTGT
>CAJBIL010000160.1 GCA_903953145.1 uncultured beta proteobacterium | reverse complement strand
GGCAAGATCTACGAAGGCACCGTGCTCAAGCTGCTCGACTTTGGTGCGATTGTCAGCATCCTGCCGGGGCGTGACGGTCTGCTGCACATCTCGCAGATTGCCAACGAGCGCGTCAATGCCGTTGCCGACTACCTCAAGGAAGGCCAGAAAGTGCGCGTCAAGGTGCTGGAAGCCGATGAGAAGGGTCGTGTCCGCCTGTCGATGAAGGCTTTGACGGCAGAAGAGGGCGGAATTCCGGCACCTGTAGCCGAGTAATTCATCCGCAAGCTGCTTTAAAAGGCAACACAACAAAAAAGGACGCTTCGGCGTCCTTTTTTGTTTATCTCACTCTGCGTATTTTGCGAGGTTTTTTATATCCGTACTTATTTGGCTACTTGTTTTTCGCGTACTTCTTCAAGCGTTTTGCAGTCGATACAGAGCGTTGCTGTTGGTCTGGCTTCCAGTCGCTTCAGGCCGATTTCGATACCGCAACTATTGCAGAAACCATAATCATCTTTATCAATTCGATTAATAGTTTCGTCAATTTTCTTAATTAATTTACGCTCTCTGTCTCTATTTCTTAGCTCAAGTGCAATATCTGTTTCCTGACTTGCACGATCATTCGGGTCAGCAAAAACGGTCGCCTCATCCTGCATGGTGTGTACCGTGCGTTCGATGTCTTGAATCAATTCTTGTTTGAGTGTGTCAAGTATTGTTCGGAAATGGGCAAGTTGTTTGCTATTCATGTACTCCTCGCCTTTTTTCGGCGCATAAGGAGCAAAATGTTTGTGGAGTGATTCTTCAGCCATTTTCGCAGACCGTCCGTTCGTTTTTGCAAAAAGACGATTTTTTACCAGAAAAGAAGATGCTCAGCAAGCAATGAATTTATCTTGTGAATATCCGTTAAAAACCAGCCAATCATGATTGACCTCAGTTATAACTCTCTATAGAATGCCGGCTTCTTCGGGGCGTAGCGCAGCCTGGTAGCGCATCTGCTTTGGGAGCAGAGGGTCGTGAGTTCGAATCCCACCGCCCCGACCAGTTTCAATAGTTTCAAGAAGCGATAACGGCAAGACTGATTTAATTGAAGTCTCGAGACTCGCGCCCGTAGCTCAACTGGACAGAGCACCGGCCTTCTAAGCCGGGGGTTGTGAGTTCGAGTCTCGCCGGGCGCACCAGAACAATGGCGGTGTTAGCTCAGTTGGTAGAGCACTGGATTGTGATTCCAGTTGTCACGGGTTCGAAACCCGTACATCGCCCCATTAAAAACCCCGCGCCCACAAGGTTTGCGGGGTTTTTTACTTGTGTTGTCAGTTTTGGATTAGTAACGCGCTTTGCTCTGATAAAAAGCTGGCCAGCGGCCGACGAGATTTTCCAGCAGTTCCAGTTCCGCATCGTTGTGATTTATCAGACCAGCATCGACCATCATTGGCATCGAAGAATCCTTGTAGATGTAGATTGGGTGGTCGTGATGTTTTGTCTCGATTCGTTCGCTATGGCTGGGGTCTGCAGCAGGAACTACATCTGCAACACCATAACAGAGGCAGAAATAAATACGCTTTTCCTCGGCTTCGATGTAACAACCGGTGCCACGAATTCCGATGGTTGCAGTTGGGGTTTCTAGTTTCTTCTCCCCTTTACCAAAAACCGACAGGATTTTCCCCGTTACAACGCGCATCACGCTAGCGGCAAAGCTGACAGTGCTGCTCGCACGCTGCAGGTAAGCATCTTGTCCAATTACATAGATTGCCTCGCTGCCTGGGCCTGTAACGATGATGTCACCTTCAACAACGGCCATACCTGTTTGCGCTGGTTTGCCATTGATCGTGACATTGCCTGTTATTTTATTAATACCGGGGGTGATCGGTTTGTTGCCATTCGCAAGGGCGTTCCGTATCAGGGCAGATGGACTGACTGTAGCGAGCAAACTGGCGAATCCAATTTGTTTGAGAATCTTGCGACGGTTGCTCATTAATTTCTCCTGTTTGCCAAGGAGTTACTGCCCGTTTAGGGTGCCCCGGCAGTTGTGGATCCGCGAGATGACTTCACGGCACTATGGCGCTTGCCTTGCCTTGTGACAGAGACAAAATAATTCGCTTGTTCGTTCAGCCGCCGCTGATTTCAATACGGTTTCGACCATTGTGCTTGGCGGCGTAAAGCGCCTGATCTGCGGCTTCAACGAGTTGATCGCGCGTGCGGCCATGGCCCGGGAAGGTAGCAATCCCAATTGACAGCGTAGCGTTCATTGAAAACTGGCCAAAAATCACCTGCATCGATTCAAATTTCTGACGCCATTGTTCTGCACGTTCGCGCGCGTCGCTTAGGCTCATGTTTGGCAATACGAGTAGAAACTCTTCTCCACCGTAACGACAGGGGATATCTTCGGTGCGTGCATTGTGGCGCAGCATGTCACCAAGCGCTTTCAGCACTTCGTCGCCGGCCGGGTGGCCGAAGGTATCGTTGAGTTTTTTGAAATGATCGATATCCAGCATCATTACGGTCAGCGGGTGACCTTCGCGTAGCGCGCGTGCCAACTCACGCTCAAGCATTTCATCGAGATAGCGGCGATTGAAGAGGCCGGTCAGTGCATCACGCATGGCCTGTTCGCGCAGTTGTTCCTGCAAACTTTGAATCTCGCTCAGGCGTTCCATCAGATGGTCGTTAACGGCACGCATGGCTGTGGCAAGCTGGTCGCGTTCGGTCACATCGTTCAATGTCCAGATACCTTGCTCGACAAGATCAACGTAGCGAAATTCGATCATCTTGTCAGTGCCATTCTTGCAGCGCACACGCAACTCAACCGGATTGCTGGTGCGCCCCTCGGCTTGTGATTCGGCGATTATGTCGGCTACTATTTTTTGTACTTGTTCCCGATAGATAGGGTCGGGGTAGGCGCGTGGAAGCCAGTCGCCAAGGGTATTGACTTCGTCATAGGGATAGCCGAACAGCAGCTCAAATTTTTCGCTGCGGTAAACGAAATGACCTGACTCATCGACGATCACTGTGGCAATCGGAAATTCACGCAGGATGCGTTGCAAGCGTTCGTCAGCAAGTTTTCGTTCGTTGATATTCTGGATGACACAGACGACCGACTCAATCGCGCCCTGACTGTCGTGAATCGGTGCCGCCGACATGCTTGCCCAGAAAACACTGCCATCCCGGCGGACAAAGCGTTTGTCAAGGGTATAGAAACCAATTTCGCCCGCCACAAGCGCATCGAATTGAACGCGGCTTCGTGCCGCATCGTCCGGATGAGTGATGGCTAGATTGCTGGTATCCCGGATTTCGTGTGATTTGTAGCCGAGCATTTCACCCCAGTGGGCATTGGCCTCCAGGTAGCGACCCTCGGGGGATATCAGGGAGATGCCAACGATGGCATTGTCAAAAATTGCACACAGGTGGCGGCGATTATTTTCGAGTTTGTTTTCGATTTCCTTGAGTGCAGTGATGTCGTTGAAGGAGACATACATCACCTCTTCGTTGTTAAAGCGGGATACAGAAGCAGAAATGTATGCCCAGCGAAGCTCGCCATTGGGCAATCGCATGCGAGTTTCAAAGTCGCTAACGTGCCCCTTTTCCTTGAGTGTGGCAATTAAGCGTTGCCGATCCTCCGGATTCTCGTAGTAATTGATGGCGGGCTTGTTCAGTAATTGCTCGGATTTGAGTCCTACTTGCTCAAGCAGGCGACGGTTGGCAAAAACCAGAATGTTGTCCGATATTCGGGTGAGGACAATTGGAAACGGGGCTGTTTCAATCAGAGCACGATATTCTGCTTCTGAATAATGCAGGCGTTTGTCGACTTCAAGTCGCTCGGCAAACTGCTGCTGCAAACGTTTTTTGAGGAAAATACTATAAGCCACTGCACCAAAAAGTAACGCGAACAGTAAAACTGTCGCGATATCAAGACCCGCTGATGATGCCATGGCCGGCAATTCAGTCACCCGTATCTGGCGATGGGGTGCGTTTTGCCTGGTGCATTTTTTGGAGCTGATAAATACAAAAGGCAAGAACGATTATCAAACCACCACCGACTAGCGTGAGCAGCGTCGGTATGACGCCTGCGGCTGCACCATCACGCATACGCAGCAACGATGCAGCAGTCATTGTGCCGATCGATACAAAGGGAAGAAGAACGGTTGCGACGATCAGGACAAAAGCTTTCATGTTGGTTATCGTTTCTTTCGAGAGTTTTTAACGAGTATTACGCGCCATGTATTAGTGAATCGATATTTCCTGATCGTCTGTAGGCAAAGTGATGAGCCAGCAAAGCAACTCAGACGTTGTTAGCTTCTTTTCAGCGCCGGAATTTTGTGCAACTGAAAAAACCTGATGAGTTTCAGAGCGAAATATTTGTTTGAAAGCCAGATAAAAGAGAGACAAACGCATGGACGTTATCCTTCAGGGGATAATCTGATTTTACCTGAAGTCCTTGTTCGAGCTATCCGAATTGCGTTTATTCAACCCTGTGCTACACGCTGAACACGCTCAAGATAGGCATTGGCGTCGAGTTCACCGCCCTGACGCTGTGCATTCCAGATTGTTTCGCCGAGACATTCGAGAATGGCATGTTCTGCTTCATGGACTTCAAGACGGTTGCGCAGTGCGTTGTAGGCAGCCCGAATGCCAGGAGGCTGATCGACGCTGATCTGATCGGCAATCGCCAGATGCAGCGACAGGTGGAGAAAAGGATTCATCTGCCCGTTCTCAGGCGTGAACTCCTGAGCAAGCGCTTCGTCCGGCTTTTCAAGCAGGGCGTGGTACTCGGGATGGTGCTCAATCAGATCAGCCGCCGTGACTTCGGCCCCTTCGAGGACCAGACGCGCACGATGTTTACGCCAGGATTCGCAGAAAAAATGGCGAACCTGGTCACGTGATGGATTGAACATGCGCTTTCCTTGGCCGTCGGGTGATGATTGCGGTAACTACAGCATTTTGTAGTTGGCGATTGATTGCCTGATTGAATACTGGTGCAATCTGGCCGGTTCCATAGGTGCCAAGTAGTGGCAACCCGGGAAAGCGTTCGAGGAAGGCTTCAAGATCACGATCCTCGCCGCCATAAAAATAAGGGCCACGTCCAATACAGGAAAACATCAGTGCGCCCGCCGGGGCGTGGGAATCGGTCGCTAGCTGCGCCAGTGTTTGTCGCATATCTGCTTCTGCTGAGAGCGGTTGACGAATCGCCCAGGCCAGTTTCTGCCCGGGCGTTGTGCGCTCAGACAGCGTTAAGGAGGCATTTGCGTTAGCCGCAACGATGGCTACCGGGTGGTAGTGGCCACTAGAGAGCGCCGTTTCGCCGTCTTCCGAATTTTCAGCATCAATCAGTACGGCGGTCAGTTGATGCAAGGGATACGGTGTGTATTCACGCAATTCAGGCGGCAGGGCGCGTTGCAGGCTGCTTTGTGCATCAAGGCCGCCAATCTTCTGGATGTCGTAACCGCTGCTGCGCTCAATGGTTTGTGCCGTAGTCAGCAAGCGTAACCCGCTGGATACACCGACGCTGACATGACTGCCTAGCAGTTGCACGCTACAAAGTTGTTGTTCAGAAAGGCGGCTTTGCTGCCAGGCGACCGGGTCAGCGTAGCCGACGGTGCCGGTAAAACTTCCCCCGAACCGGGGGCTGGCATCGCGCCAACCAGCGGGGAAAGCGCTGCCCGTATAGCTCAGAATAGGTTCACTGAATTCACTGTATTCGCTGGCATTACCCGTTGTCGGGTGTCCAAGCGAGAACCCACGCCCGAATACCATGACTGCCGCTGCCGGACGGTCGAGCACCCAGCCGGTTTCGGTAAACAGCCCGGCCGCAATGCCGCCGGCAATCTGGGTGCATTGGGCACTGCGTGCTGCCGCAGTGACCGATTGTTGTGCGTGGCGTGAAAAATCGGGTGTCAAAAAAAGAAGTACCCCGTTGGCGTGCGTCAGACCGGCTTTCTTCATGGCCTGATTGACGGCTTCCTCCACCAATTGTGGCAGCGGATCATTTCCAGCAACCAGTGCTGTAGCAAGTGTCATTTAGGCGGATCTTTATAAATTTCGGTTTTGTCCTTGTATTCACAAAGATCCGTGATTGGACAGTGCCAGCATTCGGGCTTGCGTGCTTTGCAAACGTAGCGCCCATGCAGGATCAGCCAATGATGGGCGTCCTGTTTGTATTCCTCGGGCAGCAGTTTGAGCAATTTGAGTTCAACGGCCAGCGGTGTTTTGCCAACAGCTATTTTTGTTCGATTAGCCACGCGGAAGATATGGGTGTCGACGGCGATGGTCGGTTCGCCAAAGGCCGTATTGAGGACGACGTTGGCTGTCTTCCTGCCGACGCCGGGCAGTGCTTCAAGCGCATCGCGTGTTTGCGGCACTGCGCCGTTGTGCAGTTCGATCAACTGCCGGCAGGTGGCAATCACGTTCTTTGATTTCGTGGGATAGAGGCCAATGCGGTTGATATAGGCCGCAAGGCCTGCTTCACCCAGCGAGAACATGGCTTGTGGCGTGGGTGCATCGATAAATAGTTTGCGCGTGGCGAGGTTGACGCTTTTGTCCGTTGCTTGTGCCGAAAGGATGACGGCAACCAGAAGTTGAAAGGGTGATGCGTATTCGAGCTCGGTCGTTGGGGCTGCGTTGCCGGCACGTAAACGGGCGAAAATTTCGGCGCGTTTGGCCGCGTTCATGATTGTTTAAGCGTTGTTGCCATCAATGGCCGGCGTCAAGGCAGGGCGTTGCTGGCGCGCAGCTGCTCGGGCCTCGATCCAGTTTTTCCAGGCGATCATGCAACCGAGCAGAATGAATGCGCCGGGTGGCAGGATGGCGAGCAATAGCCCCGGGTAATCCTTGGGCAGCACTTGCAATGGCTGTAAACCAGGGAAAACCATGTCGATGCCGGAAAATAGCGTTCCACCACCAATCAGTTCGCGCAGGCCACCGAGTAGTGAAAGCGTCCACAACATGCCGATTCCCATGAAGATTCCATCGAAGGTCGACTGGATTGGCGGGTTTTTGTTGGCAAAAGCTTCAACGCGGGCCAGCACGATGCAATTCGTCACGATCAACGGGATAAAAATACCGAGCACCAGATAAAGCTCGTGCAGATTGGCGTTGAAAAGCAGGTCTACGACGGTAACCAGCGCAGCAACAATCAGGATAAATACCGGAATGCGGATTTCGTGCGGGATAAAGTTGCGCAGACTGGCAATCGCCAGGCCGGAAATGGCCATCACTACGATGGTGGCCAGCGAGAGCATAGCGCCATTAACCAGATTCGTGGTCACCGCCAGCAAGGGGCAAAGACCGAGAATCTGAACGATGCTGGTATTTTGTTTCCAGATGCCATTGGTGGCGATCTGGCGGAATTCTTCACGGGCGATCATGGTCGGCTCACCTTATTTCGAGGCATAAAGTTGATCACGGTTTTCGGCAACGTACTTTACCGCCTTGTGCGTCGCCTTGATCACGGCACGCGGCGTGACTGTTGCGCCCGCCATTGAGTCAAAGCGGCCGCCATCTTTCTTCACCTTCCATTCACGGTCCGTCACGCTGGCCAGCGAGAGACCGTTGAACTGGGTAATCCACGGGCGCTCCTTGTTTTTGTCTTTTTTCGGTTCAATGTAATCGCCGAGACCCGGTGTTTCTCTGTGCTGTGTGACTCGCACACCGGCGACAGTTCCGTCAGCAGCAATTGCAATCAGCAGGCGAATTTTGCCGGAATAACCATCCGGTGCTGCGGCTTCAAGCACCAGCGCACTGGCTTGCCCGGCCTTGCGTGCGCGATATACGGTCGATGCTTCATCAAGACCAAGGATAGCGCTGGCGGGGATTTCCAGGGTGTCCTTGAGCAAATCGTTATCGTAAGCAGTGCGCGGCAGCACATCGTCGATCAGCTTCATTTTTTCTTCAACGGCAGAGGCATCGATGGCTGGTTTAGTCCAGATAAAGGCGCCGGAAAGAAAACTGGTGAAAACGATGACGAAGAAAAAGAGAATGACGGCGGTGCGTACCGCCATTTTTGCTGCACTCGGGCGTTTCGGCTTGTTCGTCATTTGCTGCCCTTGTGGCCGAAGACCGGCGGCTGGGTATACATGTCGATCAATGGTACGCAGATATTCAGCAGCAATACGGCAAAGGCGACGCCGTCCGGGTAGCCGCCGAAGACGCGAATCAGATAGGCCAGCAGTCCGGCAGCAAAACCAAAGATCAGCTTGCCTTTAGGCGTTGTACAGCCAGAAACCGGATCGGTGACGATAAAGAAGGCGCCAAGCATGGTGCCGCCCGAAAACAGATGGAAGAGCGGTGTTGCAAAGTCTGCGGGTTGCCACAACCAGAGCACGGTGGCGATTAGGGCGATACCGGCAATGAAACCCGCCGGACCATGCCAGCTGATAATTTTGCGCTGCCACAGCCAGAGCCCGCCGAGCAGGTAGCCGACCATAATCCATTCCCAGCCCTTGCCGGCAAAATAGCCAAAGGTCTGCGCATTGGCCATTACAGTCGCGACGGTGGTGTTGCCTTCGCCAAGCTTGAGTGCGGTTTTCAGGGCGTCCAGCGGTGTCGCGCCACTCATTACGTCAATCCGTGGCGCAAAGCCGAAAACGAGCGCGAGTTGGTCGGCGAAGCCTGCCTTTAGGTCAACCGGCGGCCACTGTGACATCAGTGCGGGGAAGGACACAATACAGACGGCGAAAGCGATCATCGCCGGATTGAACGGGTTTTGGCCAAGGCCGCCATAGAGATGCTTGGCGATTACGATGGCAAAAAATGCACCGACGACGATCAGCCACCACGGCGCCAGCGGCGGAAAGGCGAGGGCGATCAGCCACCCGGTGACGATGGCGCTACCATCACCCAGGAAAAGGCCGAGCGGCTTGTTGCGCAGTTTGAGCATGAAGGCTTCGCTGGCCAGCACTGCCGCCGTGGCAATGGCGATCTGCACCAGAATGATTGGCCCAAATACCCAGACGTAAGCGCCAATACCCGGCAACAACGCTGCGAGCACTTGCAGCATCACGCGCTGGACGCTGGCTTCTTTCAGCAAATAGGGAGGCGTGGTGAAATCCATAAGTCTAATTAACCTTTAACCTCTTTCAACGCAGTGCCCGGCTTTGCGCGCTCTGCGTTGGGATCGGTTTGTTCTTGCAGCGGGGCGCGGCGAGCTTCTATCTCGGCGATTTCTTTACGCTGGGCAATGGTCAGGCCGTCCGTATTTTTCGGTTCGGCGGCTGCACGTTGTACGCGGGCGCGTTCGATCGCGGCCGCAATGGCGGCTTTCTTGGCTGCGTCGGCATCTACCGGCGCTGCTATTGCACCTGAGGTATCTGCCCCATCTGAACCCGTAGCAGGTTCAATGCTAGCTTCTGCCGTTGCGGCGGCGGCCTTTTTCTCAGCGGCTTTGGCTGCCGATGCCTTGGCCAGACGCTCTGCCTTCTCAGCTTTTTCCCGCTCGTCGCGCAGATTGCGGAATTCAAAGCGTGCTTTGGCTGCTTCTGAGGCTTTCTTGTCGGCCTCACGCGCCCAGATCTCGCTCTTGGCAAAACGAAAATACTGCACGAGTGGTATGTGTGACGGGCAAACGAAGCTACAGCAGCCGCATTCGATGCAGTCGAAGATTTTATATTCCTGCGTTTTGCCGAAGTTTTTCGCGCGTGCAAACCAGTACATCTCAAACGGTTGCAACTCATGCGGGCAGGCATCAGCACAGGCGCCGCAGCGGATACAAGGCATTTCCGGTGCTTTGGGCGGAAACAGCGTGGGTGATCCGGCAATGATGCAGTTGGTCGCCTTGACCAGCGGTGCATCAAGGCTTGGCATTTCAAAGCCCATCATCGGGCCGCCCATCAGATAGCCATTGGTGTCGCTTTTCGGTTGGCCGAGCTGGATGAATTCGCCGAGCGGCGTGCCGATCAGGACTTCCCAGTTGCACGGGTGCTCGACATTACCGGTCAGCGTGACGATGCGCGAGATGACCGGCTCACCGTGGGCGATGGCACGATAGGCCGTGTAGGCGGTGGCAACATTGAAGCACTGTACGCCAAGCTCGGTCGAGCGCTTGGCTGCCGGGACTTCCTTGCCGGTCAGTACGCGGATCAGCTGTTTGGCGCCGCCGGCCGGGTAACGGGTTGGTACGGCAATCACTTCAAAGGGCTCGCCGAGGGATTTTACTGCCTGCTGCATGGCTGCAACGGCTTCCGGCTTGTTATCCTCGATACCGATCAGCACCCGCTTCGGTGCGAGCAGATCACGGAAGATGCCAACGCCGCGCACGACATCTTCGGCCCGCTCGCGCATCAGGAGATCGTCGCAGGTGATGAAGGGTTCGCATTCTGCGCCGTTGATGACCAGCTCTTCCATTGGCACTGTTTTTGAGGCGCTGAGCTTGGCGTGGCTTGGGAAAACAGCCCCCCCGAGGCCGACCACGCCGGCATCACGAAGGATCTCACGGACACGCTCAGGCGCCAGTTCGCGGTAATTTAGTGGCGTGCGGGGCAGCCACTCGTCGCGCCCGTCCGGTTGGATGATGACGGAAAGTGTCATTAAGCCTGACGGATGCGCCGAAATATGATCTTCGACGGCAAGCACCGTGCCCGAAGTCGGCGCATGAACGGCCGATGACAACCAGCCGTCCGGCCCGCCGATCAATTGGCCTTTGAGGACGTGATCACCGGCGACTACCAGCGGATTTGGCGTGCCGCCGATGCTCTGGTGCAAGGGCACGATCAGGCGCGCAGGCAGCGGGGCCTGCGCAATCGGCTCGTGCGCCGAGATTGTCTTGTTGGTTTGCGGCTTGACGCCGCCCTTGAACTTGAAAAGTTGCTGGATGATGGCGTTCATCTGGGTCGCTCAGGCGGCGCGTTTGATTTCAATGACCGGATACTTCCATTTCCAGTTATCGAGGTTTTCGGCGACGGGTTCCATGCTGATGCATTCGACCGGGCAGGGTTTGATGCACAGTTCGCAGCCGGTGCACAGGGGCGCGACGATGGTGTGCATCTGTTTGGCCGCGCCGATGATGGCATCAACCGGGCAGGCCTGGATACAGAGCGTGCAGCCGATACAGGTTTCTTCGTTGATGAGCGCGACCTGCTTTGGTTTTTCTTCGGCGTTGAGCGGTTTGGCTTCGCGTCCGAGCAGGTCGGCGAGACGCTGTACGCCTTCGGCTCCTCCCGGCGGGCAGAGGTTGATATCAACTTCACCCTCGGCGATGGCTTCTGCGTAAGGCTTGCAGCCGGGGAAGCCGCACTGGCCGCATTGGGTTTGCGGCAGAATCGCCTCGATCTTTTCGACCAGTGGGTTGCCTTCGACCTTGAACTTGATCGATGCGTAACCCAGTGCCGCGCCGAGCACGATGGCGCCTAGCGCCATGATGATAATCGCCGTGATCATTGGTATTTATCCAGGCCGGAAAACCCCATGAAAGCGAGCGACATCAAGCCCGCAGTGACCATCGCGATGGCTGTTCCCTTAAAATAAACCGGTACATCAGCGCCTTCGATGCGCTCGCGGATACCGGCAAAGAGCACCAGCACCAAAGAGAAGCCAACGGCACTGCCGGCGCCGAACAACAGCGATTCGATAAAGTTGTATTTGTTGGAAATGTTCAGCAACGGCACGCCGAGCACCGCACAGTTGGTGGTGATCAGCGGTAAGTAGATACCAAGCACCTGATGCAGCATCGGGCTGGTTTTCTGGATGACCATCTCGGTCAACTGGACGATCGCCGCGATGGTGACGATGAATGACAGTGTGCGCAGGTATTCAAGTCCAAACGGGACGAGCAGATAATGATCGATGACGTAGCTGGCCCCCGTCGCTACGGTCAGCACAAAAGTCGTCGCAGCGCCCATGCCGAAAGCGGTTTCCAGTTTTTTGGAAACTCCCATGAAGGGGCACAAACCAAGAATCTTCACCAGCACGACGTTATTCACGAGTACCGCGCCGATGATGATAAAAAGGTAATGAGTCATTGTCAGAAGGGCTTGGAAAGGCGGGAAATCCGAAGGCTGCGATTATCCCGCGTTGGGGCAGGGTGTTCAACCATGTTGTGAGTAGATGTATCTGCTGCCGGATGCTGAATCATTCGCCACATTCATTGTGCAGATTCATTGTGCAGATTCGCTGAGAGGCGCGCCAATAGGCGTTCTATAAGTCTGCTGGCCGGATCGTCAATAAATACGCCATTCTTCAGAGGGTGTTGAGGTAGAACGCCTATCCATGCGGGTTGCAGGGCAGTGTTTTGTATTAGCGTGCGCGAAGTTTAGCGATGGATGCTGCCGCCTCGCTGACCAGATCAGGGCCACGGTAGATGAATCCCGAATAAAACTGCACCAGTTTTGCCCCGGCATCGATCTTGGCCGCTGCGTCGGCACCGCTCATGATGCCGCCAACCCCGATAATCGGCAGCTCGCCAGCCAGCGCAGCCGCCAGTTTTCTCGTTACAGCGGTGGCTAGTTCGAAAACCGGCGCGCCTGATAGACCGCCAGTTTCAGTCGCATTCGGCAAGCCTTCAACACCCGCCCGTGAAAGTGTCGTGTTGGTCGCAATCACGCCGTCCATGCGATGTTGGCGCAGCAGATCGGCAATCGCCTGAATTTGCGTATCTTCCAGATCAGGGGCAATTTTTAAGGCCAACGGTACGTACTTGCCGTATTTATCGGCCAGTCTGGCCTGCGCGGCTTTCAGGCAGCCAAGTAACGCATCCAACGCGTCGTCTTTTTGCAGTTCGCGCAGATTCTTGGTGTTCGGGCTGGAGATATTGACCGTAACGTAGCTGGCAGCGTTATAGACTCGCTCCAGGCAAAGCAGGTAATCATCGGCTGCATTCTCAATCGGTGTATCAAAATTCTTGCCGATGTTGATGCCCAGGATGCCGCCCCGTTTCGGGAACTGCGCCGCAGCAACATTGGCGAGGAGCTTTTCAACCCCGTCATTGTTAAAACCCATGCGGTTGATGATCGCCTGCTTTTCCAGAATGCGGAACAAGCGCGGGCGCGGGTTGCCGGGTTGCGGGCGTGGCGTGATGGTGCCAATTTCGATGAAGCCGAAACCGAGCGAAGCCAGCGCATCAATATGG
>CAJBIL010000159.1 GCA_903953145.1 uncultured beta proteobacterium | reverse complement strand
AGGACATCTGCGCCATCGTGCACCAGCACGGCGGCCAGGTTAACATGGACGGTGCCAACCTCAACGCACAGGTCGGCCTGACCTCGCCCGGCTTCATCGGTGCCGACGTCAGCCACATGAATCTGCACAAAACCTTCTGCATCCCGCACGGCGGTGGCGGCCCGGGCATGGGGCCGATCGGCCTCAAGGCGCATCTGGCGCCGTTCATGGCCAATCACGTGGTGCAGGCCATTGACGGCCCGCACAAAGGCCAGGGCGCCGTTTCTGCTGCGCCGTGGGGCTCCGCCTCGATCCTGCCGATTTCGTGGATGTACATCGCCATGATGGGCGGCGAAGGCCTCAAGCGCGCGACCGAAATCGCCATCCTCAACGCCAACTACGTCGCCACGCGCTTGAATGCACACTATCCGGTGCTCTACACCGGCAAGAACGGTCGTGTCGCCCACGAGTGCATCCTCGACATCCGCCCGCTCAAGGCCGCGACAGGGATTACCGAAACCGACATCGCCAAACGCCTGATGGACTATGGTTTTCATGCACCAACCGTGAGCTTCCCGGTGGCTGGCACGATGATGGTCGAGCCGACAGAATCGGAGTCAAAAGCCGAACTGGATCGTTTTATTGCTGCGATGACGGCCATTCGTGCAGAAATCAGCAAGATCGAACAAGGCCTCTGGCCGGCCGATAATAATCCGCTGAAGAACGCACCGCACACGCAGGCTGACATCATCGACGCCGCCTGGAATCGCCCTTACAGCCGCGAAGAAGCCGTTTTCCCGCTCTCGTATGTGGCCGAAAACAAGTTCTGGCCTCGCGTAAACCGGATCGACGATGTGTATGGTGACCGCAACCTTTTCTGCGCCTGCATCCCGATGGATGATGCAGCGTCGTTTTCTGAAAGCTAAAAATGAATACAACGCCGGCCAGCGCAGCACTTTATCAATTCACCGTTGAACCACTTGCGGGCGGATCGCAGCCGCTGGCCGACTACACCGGCAAAGTCCTGCTGATCGTCAACACCGCCAGCAAATGCGGCTTTACGCCGCAATTCGAAGGGCTGGAAGCGCTTTATCAGCGTTTCAAAGCGCGTGGCCTGATCGTGCTCGGCTTCCCCTGCAACCAGTTCGGCGCGCAGGAACCAGGCAGCGCCGACGAAATCGCCAGTTTCTGCCAGATCAACTACGGTGTCAGCTTCCCGATGTTCGCCAAAATCGACGTCAATGGCGAAAACGCCCACCCGCTCTACCAGTATCTGAAGCAGTCGGCACGCGGCGTGCTGGGCAGCGAAGCCATCAAGTGGAACTTCACCAAGTTTCTGGTCAACCGCGAAGGCGCCGTTATCGAGCGTTACGCGCCAACGACCACGCCGGAATCAATCAGCAGCGCAATTGAGCAGCTTCTTTAATCGCGTGCTTTAACCTGCTGCAACCCGCGCCAATTCGTGATCTACCAGCATGCCAGCCTGAAAGCCAATGAATACGCCACTCTCCAGCCATCATTGAGCTAGAACGCCAGTTGGTGCGCCTTGCAGGGCAGGTGCTGTAGCAAGCTGTGGGCTATGGAATGAAAGACCAGGCGATCTGGTCGCTGCTTTCTACGCCGGCGGTCATCGTTTTGCACAGCCCGATAAACTCGCGCATACCGGCCGTCTGGAATTTCCGCTGATGCCAGACAAAATGGAAGTGCCGCCTCAAATCAAGCTCAGGCGTGAGAATCGGCACCAGACTGCCGCGCCGAAACGCTTCGCGCAGTGCCAGCCGTGAGATGCAGCCGATGCCCAGCCCAAACTCAACAGCGCGCTTGATCGCCTCGGTATGCTCCAGTTCGAGGCGGATTTTCAAGGCGCTCGAATGCTGGCGAAGCGCCTGATCCAGCGTTTCTCGCGTGCCGGAGCCGGACTCACGCACAATCCACGATTCGCCGGATAGCTCAGCCAAAGTTGCCGAGCCCTTGCCGGCCAACGCGTGCCCCGGCGCACAAAAAACCACCAGTTCATCCGCCACCCAGGGCTCGACGATCAGCTCGGGATGCCGGCAATGCCCCTCGATCAGCCCCAGATCAAGGTCATAGCGCGCGATCTGATCGACAATCGTTGCCGTGTTGTGCACCTGTAATTGCGCCTCGCTCTCCGGATGACGCTTCAGGTAGTCGGCAACGATCAGGGTGGCCAGATAATTGCCAATCGTCAATGTCGCGCCGATCCGCAAGCGGCCAAAGCCGGCGCGCCCTTCAAGCAGTGTTTCGAGGCCATCCGCCCGCTCGATCAACGCCACAGCTTGCGGCAAGAGTGATTGCCCGAGCTCATTCAGGCGCAGTGTTTTGCCAACCCGGTCAAAAAGCTGGGTATCGTACAGCCGCTCAAGCTCACCAAGTGCCGTGCTGGTTGCTGACTGCGACAGTGACAGCGCCCCGGCAGCCCTGGAAACACTGTCGTTGCGCGCCACGGCGACGAACACGGCAATTTGTCGTAAAGTAAATTTCATATCTATTTATTCGATTATTTATATCAAGATAATCTATTTTACAGATAAATAAATCGGGCATACGATTCGCTTCATGATCAACTGACTATGGCGCTAATCATGAGCAATTTATCAACCGAACGCGTTCTCTCCGTCCATCACTGGAACGAAAATCTGTTCAGCTTCCGCACCACGCGCGACGCCGGGCTGCGCTTCATCAACGGGCAATTCGTGATGATCGGGATGGAGCAGCAAGGCCGGCCGCTGACCCGTGCTTACAGCATCGCCAGCGCGAATCATGACGAGTACCTTGAGTTTTTCAGCATCAAGGTACAGAACGGCCCGCT
>CAJBIL010000158.1 GCA_903953145.1 uncultured beta proteobacterium | reverse complement strand
TTTGGGTGGTTCGAGCGGGTGAAGCCTTCAACGATAATTTTCGCATCAGTAAACTGGCACCCCCGGTATTGATTATTAAAAATACGCGCAATCACCAAAGTCAGACTTTCAATATTGGGAAAGATGAAGATGAGAATTAAACCAGCGGGACGTTACGTGTCCCGTCTTGCCAGCGGCATCTTCCTCGCCATAATGCTGACCGCCTGTGCCACCCATTCGCCTGCCATTTACGAAAGCGAAGTGCTAGCCGGAGAAGGCCGCCTTGATGAAGCAATGGTTCGTCTGGAAAGCGCACTGAAAGAAAAGCCCAACAATGCCGAGCTTCGTCTCGCTATGGCACAAACCCGCGAGAGAATCATCTCCCGGCAACTCCTGCAAATTCAGGATCAATTAAAACAAGATCAGAGCAAGCGCCAGCAACAGGATATCCAGCGCCCGATCGTTACCGAAAAACCGGCACCCGCCGGTCTCGACAAGCCTATCAATGTCGACTTTAAGGGCGCCACATTGGCGCAGGTTTGTCAGGTGCTTTATCGCACCGCCGGCCTAAATTTCATTTTTGACAAGGATGTGCCGCTCGATCAGCCGATCACCATCACCCTGCGGCGCACGCCGGTGCGCGAGGTTCTCTCGCTGATCCTGCTCTCCCAGCAGTTGGAGCAACGCACGGTCAACGCCGAAACGGTGATGATTTACCCCAACACCCCAAGCAAGGCGCGCGACTATCAGCCGCTAACCGTGCGCAGTTTTTATCTGACCAACATTGAAGCCAAAACCGCCGCCACCACCTTGCGCACTATCCTCAAAGCACGCGATCTGGTCGCCGATGAGAAGCAGAACGTCGTGGTCATGCGCGATACGCCGGAAGCCATCCGCATGGCAGAAAAGCTACTCGCCGTCCATGACATGCCGGAGCCGGAAGTGATGCTTGAAGTCGAGATTCTGGAGGTCAAGCGTAGCCGCCTGCAGGAGCTTGGCCTGCTCTGGCCCAGCTCGCTGATGCTGACACCGCTTTCCTCAACGGCTGGCGGGCCAGTCACCCTGAAAGATCTGATCAACGCCACCTCGGCCAGCTTGGCGGCAGCGGTTCCGACCTTTGGTATCAACGCGCGCGCCGAAAGCGGCGATGCCAATGTGCTGGCCAATCCGCGCATCCGCACGCGCAACCGTGAAATTGCCAAGATCATGATTGGTGACCGGGTGCCCAACATCACCACCACATCAACGTCGACCGGCTTTGTCGCCGAATCGGTGCAATACATGGATATCGGCCTCAAGCTGGAGGTCCAGCCGACCATTTACCTCGACAATGAAGTGGCGATCCGGATCAATCTTGAAGTGAGCAATATTGCCGGTATCGTCCAGTCGAAATCAGGCACGCAGGCCTATCAAATTGGTACCCGCAACGCCTCGACCGTGCTGCGCCTTAAAGATGGCGAAAATCAGGTTTTAGCAGGCCTGATCAGCGACGAGGAGCGTTCGAGCGGCAACAAAATCCCTGGCTTGGGTGACTTGTCAGTGCTTGGCCGGCTATTTGGCAGCAGGCGTGACGAGGGGCAAAAAACCGAGCTGGTGCTCTCGATTACACCGCGCCTGGTGCGCAACACCAAGCGCCCAAGCATCGAACAGACTGAATTCAGCATCGGCCCGGAATCGGCCATGCGCCCGTCCGCACCCGACATGTCCTACTTCACCGAAGCGGTGCCGGTGCCAACCCCACCCGCCGCCCCGGGCGGTATTCGCTAATGCGCTACCGGCGCGGGTTCACGCTAATCGAGATGATGGTGACCCTCACCATCATCTCGGTACTCGCCATGCTCGTCGTGCCGGTCGCGCAGATCAGCGTGCAGCGTAGTAAAGAACAGGAACTACGCCTGGCCTTGCGCGAGATCAGGAACGCCATCGATGCCTACAAGCGGGCCAGCGACGAGGGGCGCTTGCCGCGCGATACAAATTCGAATGGCTACCCGGCATCCTTACAAATTCTCGTTGACGGCGTGGGCGACGACAAACACCCCAAGCGGCAAAAAATCCGCTTTTTACGCCGTTTACCGCGCGACCCCATGCACCCGGACAGTACCGCCCACCCGGCGCAAACCTGGGGGCTGCGCAGTTACGCCAGCGATGCCAGCGACCCTCGGGAGGGGACGGACGTCTATGATGTCTATTCCCGCGCACCGCAAATGGGCCTCAACAGCATCCCGTACAAGGTCTGGTGATGCGCGGCTTCACGTTGATCGAACTGCTGGTTGTGCTGGCTATCGTGGCCCTGCTATCGACCCTCGCCATGCCGCGCTATACGCAATATGTCGAGCGCAATCGCGAAGCCGTCCTCGCCGAAAATCTGCGTCTGACGCGGGATGCGCTGGAACAGTTTTACGCCGATCGCGGGCGTTACCCGGAGTCGCTTGACGATCTGGTCGCCCGTCGTTACCTGAAGGCACTGCCTTTTGATCCCCTGCTGGAGAGCAATCTTCGCTGGCAGATCAGCGAACCACCGCCCCCGGCGGAAGGGCGGGTGGGCGACATCCATAGCACCGCCCCCGGCCTCGGGCGCGATGGCCGCCGCTTTGCCAGTTGGTGAGTGATGAAACTTCAGCAGCGCCAATGCGGAATGATCTATATCGCGCTGCTGTTGGCCATCGCGCTGATCGGTGGCGCCTCTGCGGTCGGCCTTAAAGTCGCCAAAACCCAGCAAATCCGTTCCGCTGAGGCTGAATTACTGGGCATTGGGATGGAATTTCGCAATGCCCTGCAGTCCTACGCCGAGGCGACGCCAAACGGGTTGCCGAATACCCCGGCGGATCTATCTGAATTACTGCGAGACCCGCGCTACCCGGGCGTAAAGCGTCATTTGCGCCGCCTTTATCACGACCCAATGACCGGCAAGGCTGAATGGGGCCTAATACGCGGCCCGGATAGACGCATTGTCGGTATCCACAGCTTGAGTGAAAGCGCCGCCCTTAAAAGTGAGAATTTTCCGACAGAACTGGCTTCATTGAGCGGCAGCAAACGCCATGTGGATTGGGTTTTTACTTTGGGGCTACTCGCTGCTGAACCAAATAGGCACCCCTAATCGGCATTCGCTTCGCTTCAACGCCGCAACATGTCCTGCCACCCGGTGAGCAAACAATGGCAGCGCTGCACCTCATCCAAAATCGCCCCGTCCGGAAAACGCGCCAGAGAGCGCTTGGGGTCTTGCTCGGCAAAATCTCGTTCGTCCGGATTTTCAAGCGAAATATAGGGATTGTCGGGGAAACTGGCTCGCGCCAGCGTTGTTTTGCCGTACTGACGCGGCCCGGTCAAGGCCAGCACCGGAAACCCCCGGGCCAGACGTTCCAGCGTAATGCGGGCTTGACGTGGATACATATACAACTCATTCCTTGCAAATCGAAAGTTTAAGTTTTGATTTGCAGGAGTAACAGAAGTGAGCTCACTTATTCAGTCGACCGCTTCAATGCCTCGGCAGTTGAGAACCTTGCAAGGAAATCTGAGGATTTGGGGCTGAAACTCAAAGTAGTGCGGTCGACAGAAAAAAAGCGGCAAAATTTGAGGGCGGCGACATGAGCGGAATCCTGCAAAGATTCCAGCCAGTTTAGGTCGTCGAGATTATGGCGTGCATAAAGTAGGAGGCTGTTCGATTTTGCTAAAATCAGTCTGCTCTGTGCCCTTATGTGGAGCTCCACATAAGGGCACTTATGCTGACCTCTCGATTATGTGGATTAAGGATGCGAAACGAGCGCCCTCCGCAGCTGAGGAACGGCTGGCGCGCATTTCGCTGTCCGCATAATCACAGCGCGTTCAGGAAGTCGATCAGCGAGTCTGGTGCCCGGTAGCGCTGGATCTTGGCATCCGGTTCGTGAAGCCTGGCCAAGGCGCGCTCCTTCATTGTTAGATCGGCCTCGACGTAGCCATGGGTGGTTACAGGACTTTCGTGGCCGAGCCAAAGCGCGATTACGCTGATGTCCACGCCGGCTTGCAGCAGATGCATGGCTGTGGTGTGGCGGATGGAATGTGGAGAGACCCGCTTCTTCTTCAGATAGGGATATGTTGTGGCCGCCTCGCGCACTGCCAACGATAGCCGCTTTGCGACCGCCGAGCGCGACATCGCAACCCCGTTGCGGGTTGGCAGCAAAGGAGATGCTGCATCGAACTGTGGATTCAACTTCAACCAGGCCCGGATTGCCTTGACGGTGGCGTGCCACAGTGGAACGCTGCGTTGTTTGCGGCCCTTGCCATGCAGATGAACACAGGAAGCACCTTCGTCGAGCACCACCTCGCCGACCTTGACGCCAATGATCTCCGACACACGCGCCCCGGTGTTGTAAAGCAGCAGGAACAGCACATGATCGCGCTGGCCCACCCAGGTTGCATCGGGCATATCGATCACCTCCAGTATTTCCTCGCGCGACAGGTACTCGAACATCGGGCGTTCGAAGCGTTTCACGGGCACACCCAACGCACGCTCAATCGCTCCCAGAGACGACACATCCCGGTGGGCCGCAAACTTCAGGAACGATCGCAAGG
>CAJBIL010000157.1 GCA_903953145.1 uncultured beta proteobacterium | reverse complement strand
CGGTGTCTGGCTGCTGTCGTTTTACGCCAGCCATATGTTGCGCAAGGATATGGAGCGCCTGCTTGGCGAGCAGCAGTTTTCGACGGTTTCGATCATTGCCGCCCAGATCAACAGCGAGCTGAATCACCGTCTTCAGGCACTGGAAAAAGTAGCCAGTCTGGCTGCGCCTGCCATGATGACGGGAGCCAGCACGGTGCAAGCGCAGATTGAACAACGCCCGCTCCTGCACACCCTATTCAACGGCGGCATTAATGTCTTTGACCTCAATGGCACCGCCATTGCAGACAGTGATTTGAGCAAGGCGCGGGTCGGCGCCAATTTCATGCACGTCGACGTGATTGCCGCCGCGCTCCGCGAGGGGAAATCCGGCATTGGCCGGCCGGAACTGGGCGCAGTGATTAAAACACCTGTGTTTGGCATGGCGGTGCCGATTCGCGATAGCGCAGGCAAAATTATCGGCGCCATTGGCGGCCCGACCAAACTGAGCGATACCAATTTTATCGGCCACATTACCGAAAGCCATTACGGCAAAACCGGTGGCTTTGTGCTGCTCGCACCCCAACATCGTCTGGTCGTTACAGCGACTGACGTCCGCCGCATCATGGAAACGCTGCCCGCCGCGGGCATCAACCCGACGATGGATCGCTTCCTCGATGGCCATGAAGGTTCCGCCGTCATGATCAATCCACACGGGCTGGAAATGCTGACCTCGGTAAAAAGCATACCCGTTGCGGGGTGGATGCTTTCAGCCGTGCTGCCTACCGAAGAAGCCTTCGCACCGATCCGCGACATGGAGCAGCGGATACTGCTCGCGACCCTGTTGCTGACCTTGCTCGCGGGTGCGGTTACCTGCTGGGTATTGCAGCGCCAGTTTTCGCCGATGCTGCTCATCTCGACATTGCTGGCCGCGATGTCCGACGGCAAGCAAGCATTGAAGGTGCTGCCCATCGCCAAACAGGATGAAAAGAACGAAATCGGCCAACTCGTTCGTGGCTTCAATCATTTGCTCGTCACGCTGGAAGAGCGGGAAAAGTCACTGCGTGAAAGCGAAATCCGCCATCGCACCCTCTTTGAAGCTACCGCCGATGCTGTGCTGATTCTGGATCACAACGGCTTTATCGACTGCAATGCAGCCGCACTCAAAATTTTTGGTGCCAGTGACCGTTCTGAAATTCTCCAGCATCACCCCAGCGAGCTATCGCCACCCACCCAACAGGACGGCGAGAATTCAAACATTCTGGCCACCCGAATCATTGCCATGGCCCTCAACGCCGGCAGCCTGAGCTTCGAGTGGCTGCACCGGCGGCTGGATAACGGTGAAGTCTTTATGGCCGAGGTATTACTCAGTTCGATGAACATTGAGATTGAAGGACGGGCGCTCCTTCAGGCGACAGTTCGCAACATCACTGAACGCAAAGCCATCGAACGCCAACTGGAAAACCAGAACGAGAATCTCGAAGCACTGGTCATGCGGCGCACCATCGAACTCACCGGTGCGCTCGAAGCCGCCAAACTCGCTGATCGCGCCAAAGATGCCTTTCTGGCCAACATGAGCCACGAGTTGCGCACCCCGCTCAATGCCGTGATCGGCATGGCCGGCCTTGCCCGCAAAATCAGCACCGATACCACGCAATCAAACTATCTCGACAAGATCAGCACCTCCGGCAAACACCTGAACCGGATCATCAATGACTTGCTGGATCTGTCGAAAATCACCGCAGGCCACATGGCGTTTGAAAGCATTCCTTTTAGCCTGCGCCAGCTGATTGAAAACAGTCAATCATTGATCGAACAGCGCGCCACCGAAAAAGGACTGCAACTCGTCAATCACATCGACGCAACGGTGCCCGACAACCTGATTGGCGACCCGCACCGGTTCGCGCAGATACTCCTGAACCTGATCGGCAACGCTATCAAATTCACCGCAACCGGTCGGGTCGATGTGCGCGTGAGCCTGCATTCACAGTCCGCACATCGTGTTTGCCTTGATGTTGACGTGGAGGATACCGGCATAGGTATGCTGCCCGAAGAACTGGATCGACTGTTCAAGCCCTTCTCTCAAGCCGACTCCGCAGTCAGCCGCAAATTTGGCGGCACGGGGCTGGGGCTGGCAATCTGCAAAAAACTGGCTGAAATGATGGAGGGTGAAATTGTGGTCAGCAGCCGTGTAGGCTGTGGCACGACATTCCACACCCGCATCTGGTTTGCCGTGAGCGATGCACATAGTCTGGAAAATCACCTGGCGAACACGGATGAAGCGCCACTGCCGCACTATCACGATGCGCACCTTCTGGTGGTAGAAGACCAGCCGCTGAACCGCGAGATTGTCGAAGCACTGCTGAACGAGGTCGGTATCACCGTCCACACGGCAGTCAACGGGCAGGAGGCGCTCGATATTCTCGCCGCATCTGCGGTGGGCACCTTCGATCTTGTGCTGATGGATATCCAGATGCCGGTTATGGATGGCCTCCTGGCAACCCGTATTATCCGCAGCCGCACCGGGTTTGCTGCGCTGCCGATCATCGGGATGACGGCGCACACCATGACGCACGAGATACAAAACTGCATCGACGCCGGCATGAACGACCACATCGGCAAACCGTTCGACAACACCTGTTTTTACCGCACGCTGGCACGATGGATTCCCGCAGGCAAGCAACAACCGGTGAGTGCGCCGGTCGTGCCAGAGGTTGTGCAAGAAGTCGGGGAAGCCGTCTTGCAAACGCAAAGCCAGACATTGCAGGGCATCGATATGGCCGTGGGCCTTGCCCGGTTTAACGGTAAAGAAGACCGTTACCGGCATTGGCTGGCAGATTTTGTACATACTGCGGGAGTCATTCCTGCCACGGTGCGTGGCGATATCGCCTCCGGGGAAACCGGTAAGGCCGCCAAGGTCATACATGCGTTAAAAGGGCGAACCGGCATGCTGGGCATGACCGATTTACACGTCGAAGTTTCAGCACTCGAAGAGGTCTTGGTCAGTGGCGCACCGACCCTTGATCTGCTCACCGCACTGGATCACTCGATCGCACAAATGTGCGCGCAACTGTCTCAAATGCTGAATCAACCGCCAAGCGAAGCACAAAGCCAAACTCTTGAAACTCTGGTCTGGAGCGAACGCTACAGTGTCGGGGTAGAAACGCTGGACGAGCAGCACAAGCACCTGATCACGCTGATCAATCAACTGGCCCTCTGCCGGCAGTCCAGCACATTTCACGAAATTCTGACCAGCATGTTTGATTACACCCAGCATCATTTAAAAACCGAGGAAGACTATCTGCAAACGATCAGCTATCCGGAATTGATCACACATCAAGGAGAGCACAACGCATTTGTGGAAAAAATAGCGACCATCTGCATGGCGGCCTCGGAGGGCGTTCTGGATATGGCCGGAACACATGCGTTTTTGAAGTCCTGGCTATTCGAACATATTCTTAAATCCGACATGGACTATCGCCACTTCATCGAACAAAAGAAACTGGTGTAATCTTGAGTTTCTGATTTTTTCTCAGTGGCCATGCAACAAAACTTTAAACCTCGGTTCACGATTCCGCTCACATGGCTAGCCATTGTGTTCTGGACACTGGCGCTGGCCGCATCGCTGACGTGGACAATTCAGAATGACACGAAAGAAATAATGAGCATGGCCTATGCGGAGGCCAGAGCAAGTCTGAACAAGGACATCACCTTCCGCCGCTGGGCGACGGAACACGGCGGCGTCTATGTGCCAATCACTGACACACAAAAATCAGTGCCCTTTCTGAGCCATGTGCCGGGGCGCGACGTCACAACGACCGACGGCCTTGAATTAACGTTACTTAATCCGGCGACGATGTTACGGCAGTTGATGGATCGTTATTCCGAGGACTACGGGGTACGCGGGCGTATCACCGGGCTGAAATACCTTAACCCGGCTAATGCACCGGACCCTTGGGAAAAAGAGCAACTCGAAGCATTTACACGCGGCGACACAAACGAAGTCTGGGCCACCACGGATATCGACGGCAAGCCGCACCTGCGCTATCTGCGCGCCATGGTCATGGAACCCGGCTGCGAGAAGTGTCACGGCATTCTTGGCTACAAACTGGGCGACATGCGCGGTGCCACCGGGCTCAATCTGCCGCTCGCCCCCTACTATGCGCAGACAGCAACGGCGCGCTTCAATTTCGGGCTGACCTACTCGGTGATCTGGCTGCTGGGGCTAACCGGTATTGCCCTGTACTCGAGCATGTCGCGGCGGCGTCAGCAGCAATTACAGCAAGCCAAGGCGATCATCGACTCCTCGGACGACGCTATTATCAGCAAGACACCCACGGGCATCATCAAAACCTGGAACCCCGGTGCCGAGCGAATATTCGGCTATACGGCAGAAGAAGCGATCGGCCAGCCGATTAAGATGCTGATCCCGCCGGATCGCCGGGGTGAAGCATCAGAGCTTCTGGATCGGATCGCGCAGGGCGAAATCATTGATCACTATGAGACCGTACGTCGCTGCAAGGATGGGCGCCTGATTGACGTCTCGGCAACGATATCGCCGGTGCTGGCGCAGAATGGCAAGAGCATAGGTGCTTCGATCATTGCCAGAGACATTACCGAACGCAAAAAAATCGGCCAGCGTCTCGAAGATCAAAAAGAGAGTCTGGAAGAGTTGGTGGATAAGCGCACCATCGAACTCTCCGATGCGCTGGATGCCGCCAAACTCGCCGATCAGACCAAGGATGCCTTTCTGGCCAACATCAGCCATGAGCTGCGTACCCCGCTGAATGCCGTCATCGGCATGGCCAATCTGGCGCGGGGCATCAGTACCGACGCGCGCCAGCAAGACTATCTCGAAAAAATTGCCACCTCCGGCAAGCACCTCAACCGCATCGTCAATGACCTGCTCGATCTGTCAAAAATTGCGGCCGGCCGCCTCGAGTTTGAGCACATCCCTTTTAGTGTGCGCGCGCTGATTCTGCGCGGTAATTCAGTCATGGCGCACCGCGCCGCTGAGAAGCAACTGGAACTGATCGAGACCATTGATGACGACGTACCGGATGTTCTAATCGGCGACCCGGTACGTATCGAGCAGATACTCCTGAATTTGCTGAGCAACGCGATCAAATTTACGCCAAACGGCCGGATCGAGGTTCGGGTCAAAGTCCATGCCCGGCAGGATCACCACCTTTGTCTTGATATCGAAGTTGAAGACAGCGGAATCGGTATGCGTGCGAGCGATCTGGAACATTTGTTCGAGCCTTTCTCGCAGGCTGACGCCTCAGTCAGTCGAAAATACGGTGGCACCGGCCTGGGGCTGGCCATCAGCCGTAATCTCGCCAAAATGATGGGCGGTGACATATTTGTCACCAGCCGTGAGGGGCTCGGCACCACTTTCAACACCCGGATCTGGCTGGCATTGGGCGATTCGCAAACCCTACCCGTCAGCGACCCGGTCATCGAAAAAGCACTCCCCATCGCTTACCGCAATGTTCACGTGCTGGTTGTAGAAGACCAGCCGATGAATAGTGAGATCGTCGAAGCGCTGCTGGCGGCAGTGGGAATCACGCCCCGGATGGCGACCAATGGACAGGAAGCACTCGACATTCTGGGCAAAGCGGGGGCGGCGGCCTTTGATGTTGTTTTGATGGATATCCAGATGCCGGTCATGGACGGTCTCACCGCCACCCGCGCCATTCGCAGCTGGGCGGGCTTCACCTCGCTGCCGGTGGTCGGGATGACGGCGCACACCATGGAACACGAGCGCAGAATCAGCACCGAAGCCGGCATGAGCGACCACATTGGCAAGCCATTTGATAACGCCAGTTTTTACCGCACACTGGCTAAATGGATTCCTGCTGACAAACAGACCATTGCGGCTGCGCCGGACATCTCTCCGGCCACTGCGTTGCAAACGCAAGCAGCAGCGCCTGCCGCGCCTTCACCAGCGGGGCTGCATACATTACATGGTGTCGATGTTCGTAACGCGCTGGCCAGCTTTCAAGGTAAAGAAGATCGCTACAAACACTGGCTGGCCGACTTCGTTGATACCGCCGGTGCGATTCCCGAATCCATCCGGAGCGCAGTCGCAACCGGAAACTTCGAAGCAGCCACCAAAATCGTACATGCACTGAAGGGTCGTGTCGGCATGCTGGGCATGATGGATATGCACAGCGAGGTGTCAGTACTTGAACACGTACTGGTCGAACGTGTGCCGGCAGATGACCTGATTAACGCGCTGGATCAGTCAATTACCCGGATGCGCGAGCAGTTATCCGCAGTGCTGGGGCGGGAGGTAAGCGTTAGAGCGGCTACCGCGGTTGAAGCCACGCCCCGTGCCACGCCGGTGCTTGAAAATATTGAGTGGAAAGAAGCCTACAGCGTAGGCGTACCGGAGATGGACGCACAGCACAAAAAACTGATCATCATGATCAACCAGCTTGCCGATTGCTGGCGTGCCAGCCAGAACAACGGAGGGTCTGCCGGCTCGGCCGGCGCGTATCACGAGCTATTGACCGGCCTGTTTGACTATACCCAGCGGCATTTCAAAGACGAGGAAGACTACCTGCACAAAATTGGCTATCCTCTGATTACTGTGCACGAAAATGAACATGCTGCGTTTATCG
>CAJBIL010000156.1 GCA_903953145.1 uncultured beta proteobacterium | reverse complement strand
GCAATCACCTTGCCGAGCACAACCAAACCCAGCGGTTGGGGTGCCAGCGCCAGTTGTTCCAGCGTACCGTCCCGATGATCGTCGGCAAACAGGCGGGGCAGCGAGAGCATCGTGGCCAGCAGTGCGGCAACCCACAGCACGCCCGGCGCCAGTTTGCGCAGCAGATCAGCCTCCGGGCCGATACCCAGCGGGAACAGGCTGACGACGATGATGAAAAAGAACATCGCCGACACGATGTCGGCTTGCCGGCGCATGGCCAATCGGAGGTCGCGGCCAATGACGGCGCGGATCAATGCCAGCATTATTTAGCTCAACCGCAGTTCACGTACCGCACCGGCGGGCACCGTCACCGTCTGGTGCGTGGTCAGTACGGCCAGTCCGCCGCGTTGCAGGTGGGCGCCGATCAGTCCGGCGACCAGTGTTACGGCTGCTGTGTCGAGCGCCACATAGGGCTCGTCCAGAATCCACAGCGCGCGCCGCTCATTGACCAGTCGGGCCAAAGCGACACGGCGTTTTTGTCCTTGCGACAGATAGCGACAGGCCAGATCCTCGCGGCCGCGCAGACCGACCATCTCAAGGGCGTCCAGTGCGGTGTCTTCGCTGAGTGATTCTTCGGCGAGCTTTGCGGAGGCCAGCAGATTTTCGAGCGGGGTCAGTTCTTCCTTAATGGCATTGTGGTGACCGAGGTAGCAAAGTTCGGCACGAAACTCGTCGCCCAGTTTGCCAATCGGCGTGTCGCGCCAGCGGATCTCGCCATCGGCCGGCGGCGTCAGGCCGCACAGCATGCGTAGCAGGCTGGTTTTCCCTGAGCCATTCTGGCCTTGCAGGTAAAGCATTTCGCCGCCTTCCAGCCGGAAGCCGACGCCTGCGAACAGGCGACGCTCGCCGCGTACGCATTCGAGATTCGAGGCTTCAAGCATGCAGGGAAGGTTCCGGGAAAAAACTGAGGAATGAACTGATGAGCATTGTGCAGGCGCAAGTTTAGCCGTTGATTGACCAGAATCAAAACCGGCGCAAAGACTTTTGCCTATTGTTCAGGCACTTTCGGGGAGATTCGTGTGGATCAGGGGGGCTTGCGGCTGACCTTGGCTTGGGACGGACAGCGCGTTATTGCGGCTGACGTGGCCTCGACCCGACCGCAGGCGGCGCGTGTCCTGATCGGGTTGCCGGTTCAGCGTGCGGTTGATCTGGTGCCGCGACTGTTCAGTCTGTGCGGTCAGGCGCAAGGCGTTGCGGCGCGGCTGGCCTGGGCTGCGGCGCGGGGTGAGGTACCGGATGGCGCTGCGTTGCGGGAGGATAGTCGTCGGGTAGCGCTGGAGGCGATTGGCGAGCATCTGTGGCGTTTGCTGCTGGATTGGCCGCCGATGTCAGGATTGCCGGCACGAAAAGATGAGTTCCTGATGTGGCGTAAACGCCTGCTCTCAATCAGCGATGAGGCGGGCGCTAGGGCGCTGGGCGACGCGTTGAGCCGGTGGCTGGATGCAGCGCTGCCGCCTCAGTGGGCGGGGGTGCCGGCTACCTGCGCCCCCGGCGCTTTGCTTCCTCTGCTGAATGCCGATGCGTGGGCGCAACAGTTGAGTCGTGACGAGATGCATCAGCATTTTGCCGGACACCCTGTTTTTGCGGGTGCTCCTGCCGAAACCGGTGCGCTGGCCCGTCAGGCGCAGGATGCCGGGGTCGCGCGGCTGCTTGCGGACGGTCAGCATATCGCGGCAAGGCTTGCTGCGCGTTACGCTGACCTGCGGTTTTTGGCCAGCGCGTTGCTTGATCCGGAACGACTGACCGGCTGGCTGGATGCCGCGCCGCTTGCCAGTGGGGGCGGGCTGGCGCGTGTTGAAACAGCGCGTGGCCTGTTGCTTCATCTGATCCATGTCAAGG
>CAJBIL010000155.1 GCA_903953145.1 uncultured beta proteobacterium | reverse complement strand
GCCACCCACACTTCATCCGCCAGCAAGTTGGCATAGCAGTGCGGTTCTTGCGAGGTGATATGCGCCAGCCGTTCAGCGTGGCCAAGCACCAGCGCGCGCAGTCGTTCAAGCTCAACGGCAGGCTCTGCCAAGGCAGCCACGCCGGAGCGCGCATTGACCGCATGCTCAACCAGATGCAGCAAAGCCTCGATTAAAACAGCATCGATGTTTTCATAGGCATCTTGCACGTTAGCCCAGTATTTTTCGAACAAGTCCTGATTTTCAGGGCTGGCGTCAGGGTGCAGATAACGGGCGAGCAAGCGATAGGCGGTTTTAACGCGCCTTGCTTCGCCGGCATCCGCAAAGGTAATGTTTGCCAGAAAACTTTGTGCTTCCAGCAAGGTTTTTTCCTGCTCACATAACTGCTGGCGCCACTCGGCGAGGCGTAATTCGATGGCCTGATCAATTTCGGTGAGATCTTCCTCATTGAGCGCCTCGCCGCGATTTATGCGGGCTTGCAGGGATTCGGCCCGGTAGCGTGCCGATTGAACCGCTAATTGCAAAGTCAGTAGTTTTAGCTCCAGATGACCGAGCACTGCCTGGTAGCGCGCGGTGAGTAGCGGGGCAACCCGAAGCTGTAATTCGTCGATTTTCTCAATCAGTGCAGCAAGCTCAAGCCGCAGGCCATCAGCGGCGCTGTTGTCCGGTATTTGGGTGGATGCTCTGGAGGCGGCGTATTCATTGGTTCTCCGGGAAGGTACTGCGCTAGATCGCCATTTGGTGCGGGTTGCAGTTGTTAAATAGCACGGGTGCCTTCAACCTCAATGCATTGCCGTCCTACATTTTTTTATCCAGAATACCCGCCTATGCGATCGTACTGATCATTCGATTATTTCTAGCATTCGCGTTATTCGGCGCAGTAAGAGAAGTCAGCGGATTGAACTCAGCTGAAAATGTACCAGCCAATGACCAGCAGGCCAGCTTTCGCCCAGAAGCCAAGGCGTATCTCGGGGTAATCCGGTTCAGGCGGGGGGATTACAGGCAGGTAACTTGCGGCTTTACGGTCGCACCAGGCCTGTAGCTCTGCCATCTGCGGCGCGGAGGTGAGCGTGAGCGTGATCTTAAGTTCGACTGAGCTTTTGTTGGACAGGCCACGCCGGCGCACTTCGGCAAGCGGGTTTTGTAATGTTTCGACCAGCTTTTCAAGCCAGTTATAAATTTCGAGAAGGCTATGGCGATAGATGCCGCACATCAAGTCACGGGCTTGCTTGTCTTCGCCCCAGCTAATGACGCGTTGGATGTCGTAGTAGCCTTTGAGTAATTCGTCGGGGATGGCTTCTAAACGTCGGGCGGCACGATAGGCCTCGCGGTCGTTGGCGCTTTCATTGCTGATAAATGTTTCCATGAGCTCAGCAAACGTCGCTTCTATATTCTTCATGGCAATACTGAGGCGGCTCATGTGGGCCGTCAGCAAGTCGGCAATCGGCGGCGAGGTTGTTTCGAGCGCGACGGGGGCGTTAATCTTTTTCTTGAATTTTTGCAGAAATGGCCGCAGTTCGTCGCCCAGCAGAATGAGGCGGCGCGGCAGGCGGGGTTCATCAATCATGATGGGCACTTTGCAAAATGAATGTGCGGTCAGCATACACGCCAACTGGCTCAGAAACTGAGCCTGCTGCGTTGATTCAGCATTACATTTG
>CAJBIL010000154.1 GCA_903953145.1 uncultured beta proteobacterium | reverse complement strand
TCCATGAGCGACAAAACACCTGCGCCAAAGCGACGCGCAATCGAGTTGCTGCTTTCCCCCGTCAACAACACGCAGCTGGCTAATCTGTGTGGTTCGCTTGATGAAAACCTGCGTCATATCGAGACGGCGCTGGATGTAACGATTGCGCGGCGTGGCGAGCGTTTTACCTTGCGTGGCGATACCGCTCAGACGGCTCGTGCTTCCGAAGCCTTGCAGCAGTTTTATGCGCTGGCCAAAAAAACACTGTCGGTCGATGAAATTCAGCTTGGCCTGATCGAACTGATCAATCGCCCAGCCAGAAAAGCGCCGCCCGGGGCGGGCGTGTCGCCGGCGCTGATGACGCGCAAAACCGAGTTGCATGGCCGCACGCCGCGTCAGATCGACTACCTCAAGGCGATTCAGGAGCACGACATCACCTTTGGCACCGGGCCGGCCGGTACGGGTAAAACCTATCTCGCAGTGGCGTCGGCGGTTGATGCCATTGAGCGCGAGCTGGTGCAGCGCATTGTGCTTACCCGCCCGGCGGTTGAGGCCGGCGAACGGCTCGGCTTTTTGCCCGGTGATCTGGCGCAGAAGGTCGATCCCTATCTGCGCCCGCTTTACGACGCGCTGTATGACCTGATGGGGTTTGACAAGGTGACCAAGCTCTTCGAGCGCGGTGCCATCGAAATTGCGCCACTGGCCTATATGCGTGGCCGCACGCTGAACCACGCTTTTATCATTCTCGACGAAGCGCAGAATACGACGCCCGAGCAGATGAAAATGTTTTTAACGCGCATCGGCATTGGTGCCAAGGCCGTGGTGACGGGTGATGTGACACAAATCGACCTGCAACGCGGGCAAAAGAGCGGCCTGATCGAAGCGCGCCAGATTCTCAAGGATGTGCGCGGCATCGCCTTCACCGAGTTTCTCAAGGAAGATGTTGTTCGCCACCCGCTGGTGGCGCGCATCGTCTCCGCCTACGAAGCGCACACCGCCGCGCTGGACGCCGGACATGCTGCCAAATAAGCGCCTTAACCTCAGCGTGCAATACGCCTGCAACAAAGACGGGCTACCATCGCGCCCCGATATCCGGCGCTGGGTGCGTGCCGCGCTCGACGTCGACGGCAAGCGCGGCGGGCAGATCACCGTGCGCTTTGTGGATGCCGAAGAAGGGTGCGCGCTCAATAACGACTACCGGGGCAAGGATTACGCGACCAATGTGCTGTCTTTTCCGTACGAAATCGAACCGGTAGTTTGTGGTGATCTGGTTGTTTGTGCCGGGGTTGTCGCGCGTGAGGCGGCGGAGCAAGACAAGCCGCTGGCCGCCCATTACGCCCACCTGATCGTGCATGGTCTGCTGCATTTGCAGGGTTATGACCATGAGGAAAGCGAGTCGGAGGCGTTGCTCATGGAAAGCCGGGAGCGTGTGATTCTGGCCGCGCTTGGTTTTCCGGACCCTTATGCCGGCGAGGGTTGATGCGTAAGCGACGATTATTTGATCGTTGCTTACGCCTCGTTCCTTCGAGTTGATATGGACAGTAGCGCAGTTAATAAACCTGGCTTTTTTGAACGCCTTTCATCGCTCCTCTTGCGTGAGCCCGAGGACCGCGACCAGCTGATCAAGCTGCTGCATGCGGCTCACGAACGCAATCTGCTCGATGCTGACGCGCTGACAATCACTGAAGGCGCATTGGCAGCCTCCGAAATCAGCGTACGCAACGTCATGGTGCCGCGCTCGCAGATGGATGTCGTCGATATCGATGCCCGTCTGGAAGATATTGTGGCGCACGTTAACGCAACGGGGCACTCGCGCTTCCCGGTGATTGACGGCAGTCGCGACAGGGTGATCGGCATTCTGCTGGCCAAGGATCTGCTGCGTATTACGACCGTTACGGCCTTCCGCCTGCGTGACTGGTTGCGCCCCGTTGTTTTTATCCCCGAGTCCAAGCGACTGAATGTGCTGCTGCGCGAATTCCGTGTTTCACGCAACCACATGGCCGTCGTCGTTGATGAATATGCCGGGGTGTGTGGTTTGGTGACCATCGAGGATGTGCTCGAACAGATTGTTGGTGACATCGAGGATGAGTACGATTTTGATGAGGCCGACGACAATATTCGTCTTGATCACGCCGGTCGTTACCGGGTCAAGGCGCAGACCGGGATCGCCGATTTCAACACGGCACTGGCTGCGCGTTTTAATGCTGATGAATGTAATACCGTCGGTGGCCTTGTGCTGCATCACCTTGGGCGGGTGCCGAGACGCAACGAAGTTGTTGAGATCGATGGCCTCGCTTTTCAGGTGATCCGTGCGGATAGCCGGCGTTTATACACGCTGCTTGTAACCCCATCGCAAGACCCGGGTGCGAAGTCTTAAGCCGGCTAGTCTCCGCCTGATTGTGGCGCTTTTGCTCGGTGCGGCGAGTGTTCTCGCGTTTGCGCCGTTCGGCTGGTTTCCGCTGATCTGGCTGGCACTGGGTGGCCTGTTTGGACTGCTCGGTGCTTGTGTCACCCCGCGTGAAGGCGCGCGGGTGGGCGGGCTGTTTGGTTTCGGACTGTTCATTGCCGGCGTTTCATGGGTCTATGTCAGCCTGAGCGTGTTTGGCGGGATGCCGGTGATGGTGGCCGGCCTGGCGACTTTCCTGTTTTGTGGGCTGCTGGCGATTTTCCCCGCCATGGTGGGGGCGCTCTTTGTCCGTTTTGCGCCGGCGACGTGGTTAGCGCGCGCGCTGCTTTTTTCTGCGCTGTGGGCGCTTGCTGAATGGCTGCGTGGTTGGGTGTTGACGGGCTTTCCGTGGTTGGCTATCGGCTATTCGCAGTCACCCCCCAGCCCGCTGGCGGGCTTTGCGCCTGTGCTGGGCGTTTATGGCGTGTCGCTGATCTGTGCTCTGGTTGCTGCGCTGGCTTATGAGGTGTTCCGGCGCTGGCTGTCTGTTGAGTCGTGCAGTGTGCAGGGTTGGCGCTGGCTGCGCTGGTGCCCGGCCTTGCCATTGCTGACGATTGGCTTGATTTTTGCGCTGGGTGGTCTGCTGCGTGATGTGCGCTGGACCGAGCCGCAGGGCGAACCGCTCTCGGTTGCGCTGCTGCAAGGCAATATTCCGCAAGACCTCAAGTGGCGGCCTGAGAAGTTCTCCGACTCGCTGCGCACTTACTACCGGCTGGCGCTGGAGCACCCCGCACAGCTGACTGTCCTGCCCGAAACGGCATTACCGGCATTTTTTGACCAGGTCCCGCGCGAATATCTCGACGAATTGCAAAAACTGGCTGTCCGCAAACAAGGCGATTTACTGTTCGGTATCGCGCTTGGCGATACGGTCAATGGCAGCAAGGATTACGCCAATGGCGCCGTCAGTATCGGCAGTTCGCCACAGCAGCAGTACAGCAAATCGCATCTGGTGCCGTTCGGTGAGTTTGTGCCGCCCGGGTTCGCGTGGTTTCTGGCGATGGCGAATATTCCCATGTCCGATTTCACGCCGGGCGCGAAGGTGCAGGCAACGCTGGCTATTGCCGGGCAAAAAGTGGCGGTCAATATTTGTTATGAGGATGTTTTTGGTGCCGAGATTATTCGCGCCTTGCCCGAGGCGACAATGCTTGTGAATCTCTCGAATGTTGCGTGGTTTGGCGATTCTCTGGCGCCGGCGCAGCACCTGCAAATTGCCCGGATGCGTGCGCTGGAGAGCGGCCGCATGATGCTGCGTGCGACCAATACCGGGATGACGGCGATTGTTGGCGTCGACGGCGATGTGCAGGCCGTGCTGCCGCCTTTTACGCGTGATGCGCTGGTCGGCGAAGTGCGCGGCTACCACGGAACGACGCCGTTTGTGCGCTGGGGAAACTGGCCGGCAGTTTGCAGCGCTTTGTTGCTGATTGCGCTATGTGCCCGTCGCCGGCGGGTTTTGACGTAATGCTTGCCTTGCGCGGGTTCTTGCGAGGCTAAAAACCAAGTAAAATCGGTTTTTTTCGCATTCACGAAGCCTGCCCATGCCTACGTTTCAGGAAGTCATCCTGCGTCTCCAGAATTTCTGGGACAAACAGGGTTGCGCGTTGCTCCAGCCCTACGATATTGAAGTGGGCGCCGGCACATTTCACACCGCGACTTTTTTGCGCGCAATCGGCCCCGAGCCTTGGAGTGCGGCCTACGTGCAGCCTTCGCGCCGCCCCAAGGATGGCCGCTACGGCGAGAACCCCAACCGCTTGCAACACTATTACCAGTATCAGGTCGTGCTCAAGCCGTCGCCGGCCAATATTCAGGAGCTTTACCTCGACTCGCTGCGTGCGCTTGGCATCAACACCGCCGAACACGACATCCGCTTTGTCGAAGACGATTGGGAAAGCCCGACGCTCGGCGCGTGGGGGCTGGGCTGGGAAGTGTGGCTCGATGGCATGGAAGTCACCCAGTTCACCTACTTTCAGGAAGTCGGCTCGCTGACCTGCAAGCCGGTGCTGGGCGAAATTACCTATGGTCTGGAGCGCCTGGCCATGTATCTGCAGGGTGTCGAGAACGTTTATGACCTGGTCTGGGCCGAAGGGCCGGGCTATCGCATCACTTACG
>CAJBIL010000153.1 GCA_903953145.1 uncultured beta proteobacterium | reverse complement strand
GGTTTCATATGCGATTGCTTTAGAGCAAACCGTCCTTTCTAAACATATCCTTGATGCCACGAACGGCCTGACGGGTGCGCTCTTCATTTTCGATGAGCGCGAAGCGTACATGATCGTCGCCATATTCACCGAAACCAACGCCGGGCGAGACCGCCACCTTGGCCTCGGCCAGCAGCTTCTTGGCAAACTCCAGCGACCCCATCTTGCGGTAAAACTCGGGAATCTTTGCCCAGATGTACATCGACGCTTTCGGCACATCCACCATCCAGCCGGCTTCATGCAAGCCTTTGGTGAGCACGTTGCGGCGATTCTGATACAACAGCCGGACTTCTTCGACGCATTCCTGCGGGCCATCGAGCGCAATCACCGAGGCGATCTGGATCGGCGTAAAGGTGCCGTAGTCGTGATAGCTCTTGATCCGCGCCAGCGCGTTGCAAAGCTCCTTGTTGCCGACCATGTAGCCAACCCGCCAGCCGGCCATGTTGTAGCTCTTCGACATGGTGAAAAATTCGACCGCAACATCGCGTGCGCCGGGCACCTGCATGATTGACGGTGCCTGATTGTTGGCAAATTCGCCATCAAAAACGATGTCAGCGTAGGCCAGATCATGCACCACGAGAATGTCATGTTGCTTGGCCAGCGCCACGACGCGTACAAAAAACTCGAGATCAACACACATCGCCGTCGGATTGCTCGGGAAACCAAGAATCATCATCTTCGGCTTCGGCGTGCATTCGCGGATGGCGCGCTGCAACTCTTCAAAGAAGTCGACTTCCGGCGTCATCTGGACCGAACGGATCTCCGCGCCGGCAATGATCGCGCCATAAATATGGATCGGATACGAGGGATTCGGCACCAGCACGGTATCGCCACGATCAAGCGTGGCGAGCATCAGGTGCGCCAGACCTTCCTTCGAGCCAATGGTCACCACCGCCTCGGTTTCGGGGTCAAAGCTCACGTCGTAGCGGCGCTGATACCAGTCGCAGATCGCCTTGCGCAAGCGCAGGATGCCCTTGGAAACCGAATAACCATGCGTGTTTTCACGCAGCGCCGCTTCGACCAGCTTGTCGGTGATGTGCTGCGGCGTCTTGCCGTCCGGGTTGCCCATACTCATGTCGATGATGTCTTCACCGCGACGACGCGCGGCCATCTTCAACTCACCGGTGATGTTGAAAACGTAGGGCGGCAAACGCTTGATGCGGGAAAATTCTCTCATGGCCTTGGATCAAAAAACGGTGAATATTCGTGTGAGCTTGCCTGACTGAAGCGCGCCTTGCGTGCAGCAGCTTGCTAATTGCGCGGGGCAAAAAAGCTATAATCCTACTTTATCGTTTTGTGCACCGCAATTTTCATGAAACTGGAGCTGAATCAAACCAACGGTCTGAATACCTTCACCGCTTACGGAGAAGGCTATGTCAGCGTCAACGGCATTCGCCATAACTGCAATGTGGCTGTGCTGCCGGATCAGCTGATCACGGCATGGACAACCGCCGATTTCGACACGCTGACCGTGGCCGACTTTGAACTGCTCGCAGGGCTTGACGCCGAAATCATCCTGCTCGGCACCGGCAACCAGTTACGCTTCCCCCGACCGGAGTTGATGCGGCCACTGATCAAGGCGCAAAAAGGACTGGAAGTGATGAATCTGCAATCTGCCTGCCGCACCTACAACATTCTGGTGGCCGAAGGTCGCAAAGTGGCTGCCGGCCTTCTGCTGGCCTGACGCGCACACCATTCACCCATTGATGAATACAACGCCCATACTCTCCCGCAGTGGCTTGTTCGCGCTATTTTTGGCCTTCTCCGTCATCTGGTTTGGCAGCCTTGACTACCGTAAGTTGATCCAGCCGGACGAAGGCCGCTACGCTGAAATTGCCCGTGAAATGGCCGTCTCCGGTGACTTCGTTACGCCACGCCTGAACGGCATCAAGTACTTTGAAAAACCACCGCTGCAATATTGGGCGACTGCCGTCACCTTCAATATTTTTGGCGAAAATGAGTGGACGGCGCGCATCTGGCCGGGATTGACCGGTTTTCTCAGTGTGCTGCTCGCTTTTATTACTGCGAGCCGCTTGTTCGGCCAGCGCGTCGCAGTTCTTGCCGCTGCCACGCTCGGTAGCGGGCTGTTTACGGTGCTCATCGGGCATATCAACACCCTGGATATGGGGCTGTCATTTTTTCTGCAACTGGCACTCACCGGCATGCTGTTTGCCAATCATGCAGACACGCCAAACCGCAACCGGCGCAAATGGATGATGCTGGTCTGGGCGGCGCTGGCACTCGCCATGCTATCGAAAGGCTTGATCAGTCTGGTGGTCTGCGGCGCAACGCTGGTTGTCTATTCCTTGCTCGCCCGAGATTTTTCACCGTGGAAACGACTCGAACTGGCGCGTGGCATTCCCTTGTTTCTGGCGATTTCTGCACCGTGGTTTGTCTTGGTTTCGCTGGCCAATCCCGAATTCCCGCATTTCTTTTTCATCCACGAGCACTTTGAGCGTTTCCTGACCAAAGATCACGGCCGCTACCAGCCGGCGTGGTATTTCTTCGCCATCCTGCTCGTTGGCACACTGCCGTGGACGCTGATGACCATTCAAGGCTGGCTGACCGCCTGGACACACGAGCGTACCGGTGCTTTTCAACCACAGCGTTTCCTGTTTGTCTGGGCGCTGGTCATTCTTGGTTTTTTCAGTGCATCCAGCTCGAAGCTACCCTCGTACATTCTGCCGATGGCGCCGGCGCTGTCCATCCTGACCGGGATATTCCTCGCCAACGCCGGCCGCAAGACGCTGCTCAACCACTTACTGCTGATTATTCCCGTAGCCACCGCCGCCACCTGGTTCGCCCCGAAAATCACCGTCCACGCCGATGCGATCATGCCGCTCGACATGATGGAACAATACGCGCTGTGGGCGACAGTCGCCGCCGGTGTATGGCTGGCTGGAACACTCACCGCCTTTATTCTTGTCTGGCGCAAGCGCGAAGGGCATGGCCTGATCACGCTGGCTATTGCCGGCTTCCTCGCACTGACACTGGTAATTCAAGGGCATGAAACGCTTGGCCGCTCCACGTCAGCACACGATCTTGCGCTCGAACTCAAACCACTGCTCACGCCCGGTGTCCCTTTCTACAGCGTCAGCATGTATGAACAGACGCTGCCTTACTATTTGCAACGGACAGTGACGCTGGTCAACTACCGTGACGAACTGAGCTTCGGGCTTGATCAGGAGCCCCAGTTGGGCATTCCGGCCGTCGCCGATTTTGTGTTGCGCTGGCGTGCCGGCGGCGACGCCTTCGCGGTGATGAAGCCCGACACCTATAAAGAACTGACCGCCAGCGGCCTGCCGATGACCGTCGTTGCCAAGGGTCTGCGCCGTATCGTTGTACGAAAGCCCGCATGAACCTCATCTCGTTTTCCCTGATTCTCACCGGCGTGCTGCTCAACGCGGCCGCACAACTCCTGCTGAAAGCAGGCACCAACGCGGTTGGCCATTTCGATTTCAATCTCGACAACGTGCTGCCGGTCGGCCTCAAACTCGCTTTCGAACCGCACATTTTCGGCGGCCTGTGCTGCTACGTGGTCAGCGTCGTGATCTGGATCATGGCGCTGTCGCGCGTACCGGTCTCGATTGCCTACCCGATGCTGTCGATTGGCTATATCGTCAATGCCTTCGCCGCCGCCTACCTGTTTGGCGAATCGGTGACTACGCAGAAACTGCTCGGCATCGGCTTTATCATCATTGGCGTTTATCTGGTCGCGAAGACATGAGCTCAGGATTACCCGCATTCTTGCCCTTCACCCGTCCGAGCATCGACGAGGAAACCATTGCCGCCGTCGGCGACGTGCTGCGCTCGGGCTGGATCACCACCGGCCCGAAAACGCAGGCGTTCGAAGCGGCGCTGTCAGCACTGTTTGGCGGCCGCACGGTGCGCGCCTTCAACTCGGGGACGATCACGCTGGAAATTGCGTTGCAACTTGCCGGTGTTGGTACGGGCGACGAAGTCATCACCACGCCAATGTCGTGGGTCGCCACCGCC
>CAJBIL010000152.1 GCA_903953145.1 uncultured beta proteobacterium | reverse complement strand
TGCGGCATTCGTCAATCACGGGCCATTGCGCTGGATCGCCCGTGACAACAGCAAGCCAGGTCGCAATAACGCTGAAGATGGTCCGGAAACCTGGATCCTGCAAGCCACCGCAGACTGGAGCGAGGCGCATCTGAATGACGAACCCGACAACGTAACAGCCACCTTGCTGCAAGCCTTCAAGCATCTGGGTGGCCCGGCACCACAGGCAACCACGGCGCACCGCTGGCTTTATGCCGATACCGATCCCGCACTCGACATCGCCTATGCCTGGCAGGAACAGCAGGGGCTGGGGCTGTGCGGCGACTGGCTGAACGGCGGCAAGGTCGAAGGCGCCTGGCTGAGCGGCAATGCGCTGGCAAAACAGATGACGCAATCGTTGAGCACCCGCCAGGCGGCATCCACGGCTGATCTTGCGACGTAACTTTGCGCATAATGCTGCCGCCGGATTAACGAGCCATCCAAACCTTCTGCATGAGTACCACACTCCGACTCATTCTCGGCGACCAGCTTAATCCGCTGCACCCCTGGTTTTCAGCACAGGACAACAACGTCGTCTACGTCCTGATGGAAGTGCGGCAGGAAACCGACTATGTGCTGCACCATGCTCAAAAAATCCTCGCCATTTTCGCCGCCATGCGTGATCTCGCCACCCGGTTGCAGGCGGCTGGCCACCGCGTGCATTACCTGGCCATCGACGACCCGGCCAATCAGCAATCACTGCCGGCCAACCTCGATGCGCTGATTACCACGTACCGCGCCAGCGCCTTTGAATACCAGGCGCCGGACGAATGGCGGCTCGATGTACAACTGGCCGAGTACGCGCAACTGCGCGCGCAAAACCAATCAATATCTTGCCGGATGGTCGATAGCGCGCATTTTTATACCGCACGCGACGAGGTAGCCAAGTTGTTTGCCGGGCGCAAGCAATGGCGGATGGAGAATTTTTACCGGCCGATGCGGGTGAAGCATCAGGTACTGATCAATGGCATCGACCAACCGGCCGGCGGCCAGTGGAATTTCGATCAGGAGAACCGTAAATCGTGGCCGGGCACACCACGGGAACCGGCTGACAATCGCCCCCGGCACGATCATTCGGCGCTCTGGCAAACGATTACGGCGGCGGGTGTGCGTAGCTTCGGTGAGCCCAACGCCGCGCAATTCGCCTGGCCGCTCAACCGCAACGAAGCCTTGCAACAGCTGGATACGTTTATCGCTGAAGGGCTGCCGCATTTTGGTGATTTTCAGGATGCGATGACGCCGCACGCCTGGCGGCTGTTTCACTCCCTGCTGTCGTTTGCGCTCAATACCAAGATGCTCAACCCGCGCGAGGTGGTCGATAAAACCGAAGCGGCCTGGCGTAGCGGCCACGCCCCGCTCGCCGCCGCAGAAGGCTTTATCCGGCAGATTCTCGGCTGGCGCGAGTATGTGCGTGGTGTGTATTGGGCGCACATGCCGGATTACGCCGCGCACAACGTATTCGCCCACGAACAGGCATTGCCCGACTGGTTCTGGACAGGCCAGACCAAGATGCGCTGCCTCGCCCATGCCATCGGCCAATCACTCGAACACGCCTACGCACATCACATTCAGCGCCTGATGATCATCGGCAACTTCGCCCTGCTGGCCGGGCTCAATCCGGCAGAAGTGCATCGCTGGTATCTCGGCGTGTATATCGACGCCTTCGAGTGGGTGGAGCTCCCGAACACGCTGGGTATGAGCCAGTTTGCCGATGGCGGGCTTCTGGCCAGCAAGCCTTACGTTTCAAGCGCCGCCTACATCGACCGCATGAGTGACTACTGCAAGGGATGTCACTACGACAAAAAAGCCCGCCTCGGCGAACGAGCCTGCCCGTACAACGCGCTCTACTGGGATTTTTTTGCGCGTAACGCCGGCCGATTGTCCAACAATCCGCGCATTGGCATGGTCTACCGGCAATTGGCGAAGATGGATGAAGGAGCCGTCAATGCATTTCAAACAAAGGCCAGCGAACTGCGCAGCCGCCTGAACACGCTATAACGAACTTACCGAATCACCTGCAACCTGCCTCAGCGATTATTCCCCAGACCCGGCAAATACCGCGCCATCAACTCACGCCGGTTAATCACGCCGAGCTTGGTGAAAATGCTGCTGATATGGGTACGTACCGTCCAGAACGAAATATGCAGGTCGGCCGCGATCTGTTTGTCGTTAACTCCCTGAATCAGCGCTTTGCAGATCTCGCTTTCACGCAACGAAAGCCCGCGCTTCTGCCATGTCAGCAGTTCTGGCGATGGGCTGTTCGGCGTTTCATGACCATTGGTCGAACGCGCCTGAATAATGCGCCGCAGACGCCAGACGAACTCCTCCTCGGCAAAAGGCTTGTTGAGGAAATCATCCGCACCAATCCGCAAAGCCTCGATGCGCCGCGCAACATCATTAAAACCGGACATCACCAGCACCGGCAATCGTGAGCGTGGCGAAGGCAACTGGCGAATATGCCGTACCAGCGAGAGCCCGCTACCCATGCCTTGCAGGACAATATCGATGATCGCAATCTGATAATCACCCTTCTTCAGCCGCTCAACGCCCTCCTCCATCGAGACGCAGCGATCAACGCCAAGGCCAAGCGCAACACAAAGCTGTTCGACATAAGCTGCCTGACTGTCAGAATCCTCAACCAGCAGTGCTCGCCCGGTCTGGGGAAACTCCTGCAAGGGATTGGTGTATTCATGAATCAGGCTGTCAAGCAAGGCGCTATCAGAGCGCAGCACAATCTCAGTGCTGCCTGCCTGCATGGCACTCAATGCAAGATCAGCGTCACGTTCAGTCATCACGAAAAGAATCGGCATCGTGGCACGACTGGCCAGCAGGCGTGCGCTACGAATCAGATTAACGCCGGATTCGGCGCCATCCAGTTGATCCGCAACGATCATCAAGGCACAGGGCTGCTGGCTATTGAGATAGTCAAACGCATTCTTCGCTTCATGAAAAATCGTCGTATCCACTCCGGCCTCAACGGCAAGCCGTGAAACAAGGGCGCGATAACTGGCAGATGGCTCAACGCAAAGAATAGCGGTCATGGTGATTTCAGCATTTTTGACTGAGGTAAATCATACGTCATTCACAGCGCTTGATTCTCGCTAATCTTAGCGATGGTCAGATTATTTACAGCTGATCAAAATAGGTATCAGCGAGAAAAACCATGACAAACCCACCATTACACATCACTTTCAACTGCAACAACTACACCCTACCGAACTTCAGATACGTTGAAGTCGATGGCGAGGCGGTTCATCGCATCTCGGATATCAAGCAGTTTTACGAAGCACTCGGTTACTCGGACGAAATCAACAAGCAAGGCATCCTCCACGATGAATTCATCTGGGATGAATACCTGAAAGACGGTAGCAGCAAGTGCGATCACTGCCTGAAAGCGAAGCTGGTTGAGTACCTGAAAACACACTCGATGAAATTTGTTGAGAAATATGGCAGCGAGATTGACCAGTGCCTAAGCATTTGCCCGGAAAGTGAACATCAGGGCACTGTTTGTCGTGCTCAATGCGGCGCAAGGCAAGCGTAAGCCAAAAAATCCGCACCACCAGCACCACCACAAAAGGCACCAAGGTGCCTTTTTTCATTTTCGTTTATCTCCACACACGCTTCGCAATATTCAAATCACCCGCTTTCCGATATTCATCGTCGGGGCGCATGCCGTGATAGAGTCTTTTGTTAGTTATTGCCTGGGAACTCTTTGCCCGGGACTGGCTCAAAATTCAGTTACATCATTGATAAAACACGATTGCAGTTTGTATAAGCGATCAACACCGGAGAACTCAGGCATGAAAAAAATAATCAAGCGCGCTGGTCTGGCCGTTGGCCTTTCGCTCGGCCTCGGCCTATTGGTCGCTGAAGCACTAGCGCACGGTGACGTGACACCCCACGCGGTCGATACCTCCAGCCTGCAACCTGTGGGTAAGGAGTGGGTTGCTGCAAACCCCTACCGTGGCAACGAGAAAGCGGTCGCTGTCGGTGCGGATGGTTATTTGCACAATTGTGCCGGATGCCACGGATTGAATGCCAACTCCGGCGGCGTAGCACCTGATCTTTTGCTGCTCACCAAAGACTGTCTGGGCATGACATCCAAGGATCAGCAAGCCTCCTGCCTCAAGGATACGGACGAGTATTTCAAGGAGATCACCCTCAACGGCAAGAAAACCAGTGATGGCCGGTATGTCATGCCTGCCTACAGCAGCGTCTTTACGCAAGAAGCTGTATGGGCTGTAAAAACCTATACTGACGCGCGTACCGTTGAAGAAAACGCAAAAAAAGCAAAATAGTCTGGATTCAAACGGATAACGCTCAGTGAGCGCGTATTTCGCCAAGCGCGCTCAGCGTTATCCGTTTCCTGGCTGATCAAGCACTCCGGGCCGCATGTGCTGCAAGCGCGCAAAATATCAGGTCGACACGCGTTAAGTTATAATCGTCGGGCTCTATTTTGATCATTCGGCGAGGCAATCCAGCAAGCTCAGGATGCCCTCCTTCGCGAATCACGCAGTCAGCACAGGAACTACGGATGGCGACAAGAACCACGCTTACTATCAAATCAGTCCTTACGCTCGCAAGTATTTTCGCTTTTTTTGGTACCACGGCTCTGGCTCAGGAAGCCGATAGCCCGCTCTCACTCTCCTTCGCTTCATCGTTAAAAAACCTTCCGCAGCCTGAATCTGAGATATCGCCACAACCCGTCCTGCAAAGCGGTGATGAGGCGCTGACTGTTGTCGAAATTGATTCGCCGCCCAGAATACCCGGCGCTATTGACCTGACGACCGAACCGGATGATCTGATCGAGCGTTTGCGCAACGGGTTTTCGATGCCCAACATCAACAATGACCTCGTGCTTTATCACCAGCAGTGGTACCTCAACCGGCCGGATTATCTGCGCCGCATGGTTGAGCGCAGCAGCCGTTATCTGCATCACATCGTCGCTGAACTGAATAAACGTGGCATGCCAACCGAACTGGCGCTGCTCCCGATGGTTGAGAGCGCCTACAACCCGATGGCCTATTCGCGCAGCCACGCCTCGGGGCTGTGGCAGTTCATCCCGTCGACCGGCAAACAGTACAAACTCGAACAGAACTGGTGGAAAGACGGGCGTCGCGACATTGTTGCCTCAACATCGGCTGCGCTCGACTACCTTCAATATATCTACGAAATGCATGGTGACTGGCATCTTGCCCTGGCCTCCTACAACTGGGGCGAAGGCTCGGTCGGGCGTGCCATTGAGAAAAACAAGGCAAAAGGCCTGCCAACCGACTATCTCAGCCTGACCATGCCGGCTGAAACAAAAAACTATGTACCCAAACTACAGGCGCTGAAAAATATTTTCAGCAATCCGAAGCTGCTCTCCGATATTGGCCTGCGAGTCGTACCCAACCGCCCTTATTTCAGCACCATCGTGCAGAGTAGCAACATCGACGTGAAGGTTGCCGCCAAGCTTGCCGAGATGCCAGTGGCAGAATTCGTCGCACTCAACCCGGCACACAACCGGCCGGTGATCAAGCCCGACACGCCGCTGGTCATCCCGGCAGACAAGGTGGATACCTTCATGAGCAATCTTGAAAGCCACCAGAACAGCGACAAACCTTTGTCGTCCTGGCAGTCTTACACGCTACGCCCCGGAGAAAAACTGGAGAAAGTCGCGCCGCGCTTCGGCATGACGGTAGCCAATCTCAAGGCGGTGAATGGCCTCAACGGACGCCTCAAGCTGGCACCGGGTTTGACGCTACTGGTTGCCGGTAATGATGCGGGTGAATCAGCCGATATGGCCGCCTTGCCCGAACAGCCACGACTGCCATCGGCTGACCCTGCGCCTGCAAGCCCGAGCCGCACGCATACGGTACAACGGGGAGAAACACTGGCACGGCTGGCAAAACGTTACAGTCTCAGTGTCGCAGACCTGAAGCGACTTAATCACTTGCGTAGCGACAATGTAGCGCCCGGCACGAAACTGACCGTGGCAGCACCGGGCAAGACAAGCATTGCCAAAGGGGAGCGCAAGACCGTCAAAATCGAGGCGGTAGCAAGCAAGTCGAGCAGCAAAACCAAAAAAACACCCAAGGTTACACACTACACAGTACGTCGCAATGACACCCTCGCCTCAATCGCAAGGCAGCTGAAAGTCGAGAAGAGTGACATCCTGCGCTGGAATCGTATTTCACCCAACGCACTGCCGGTGGGTAAGACACTGCGCATCGAACGCGCGCAAAACGATTGACTGACCGCTAATGATGCCTTGATCAGCCGGGCGATGCGGGCAATAAAAGATGGCAGCGCACACGATGCGTGGGTGAAAGATGACTCGTTCCCGGGTAACTCGCCCGGCACACATCACTCGCTTGCGGGCAGCGTGGATGAAAATGACAGCCGGCGGGCGGATTGGCGGGTGACGGTGTTTCACCGGCCAGGCGAATGAATTTGGATTCGGGCTGCGTAGAGCCGTACTCTGCAAGGCGCGGACTGGGTACGGCGGAGAGCAGCGCGCGCGTGTAGGGGTGCTGCGGTGAGCGCAGCACTTCATCGACACTGCCGCGCTCAACGATGCG
>CAJBIL010000151.1 GCA_903953145.1 uncultured beta proteobacterium | reverse complement strand
CGAACTTGTCACCGTACTGCTTGCGCAGCGCCATGATCGGGCCCATGTTCACTTCGTTGAACGTGGTCAAGATGGCGTTGGTGGCTTGCGACTGGAGCAGACGCTCGGCGACGCGGGCACGCAGACGTGACATCGGCACGCGCTGTTCCGGACGATCCCCAAGCGGGATCGACACGGCAGGTGCAGCGGCCAGCGCCGGAGCAGCAGCTTTTGGCTGAGCAGCCAGTGCATCTTCCTTGGTCACGCGACCGCCACGGCCGGAGCCGGCGACGTCCGCGGCAGCAACGCCCTTTTCGTCGAGAATTTTGCGGGCGGCGGGCATCGCAACACCAGCGGCTGAAGCAGAAGCCGGTGCAGCTGCTTTAGGGGCAGCAACAGCAGCAGATGCGGCAGCAGCAGGCGCACCAGCCGAAGCCTTGGCCTCGGTATCAATCCGTGCAATGACTTCACCAGAAACAACGGTATCGCCGTCACCTTTGATGATTTCAACGATCACACCGGCACCCGGTGCCGGCAGCTCGAGAACGACTTTGTCAGTCTCGATGTCGATAAGGTTCTCGTCACGCGAAACGGCCTCACCCGCTTTTTTGTGCCAGGAAACGAGTGTCGCTTCGGCGACGGACTCAGATAGTTGCGGAACTGTAACGTCGATGATCATGTTATCTCCGATTTCTTTATTGCTTTGCTGGATTAGTACTCGATCTTGCCCAGTGCGGACTCAATCAGGACTTTCTGTTGGGCGAGGTGCTTGCTTGCATAACCGACCGCTGGCGAAGCAGATGCAGGACGCGAAACGAGCAGCAGCTTCTGCTTGTCGTTGAGCGAACGCGCAAGATGCTGACGCGAAGCGATCCAGTACCAGGCACCCTGGTTGCGCGGTTCGTCCTGACACCAGACGATCTCCGTCGCTTTCGGATACTTGGCGATCTCTGCCTTGAACGACTCCTCCGGGAAGGGATAAAGCTGCTCGAGACGGACGATGGCGATATTGGTAATTTTTTTCTCACGCCGGGCAGAAACCAGATCGTAGTAAATCTTGCCGGAGCAAAGCACGACGCGAGTCACTTTCTTGGCGTCAATCGGATCAACTTCGCCGATCACGCGCTGGAACTCGCCCTTGCAGAGATCGTCCATCGACGAAATTGCATCCTTATGGCGCAATAACGACTTCGGCGAAAACACCACAAGCGGCTTGCGCTGCTTGCGTACCGCCTGGCGGCGAAGCATGTGGAAAACCTGCGCCGGCGTTGTCGGCTGGCAAACTTCCATATTCATTTCAGCACATAGCTGCATGAAGCGCTCAATACGTGCCGATGAATGCTCAGGCCCTTGGCCTTCGTAGCCGTGAGGCAATAGCAGAACCAGACCACAAGCCCGACCCCACTTTGCTTCACCTGAAGCGATGAACTGGTCGATAACGACCTGAGCACCGTTCACAAAGTCGCCAAACTGACCTTCCCAGACAACCAGTTCGTAAGGATTGGCAGAGGCATAGCCATAGTCGAAAGCGAGAACGGCTTCTTCGGAAAGAACGGAATCAAAACACTGGAAGCCAGCCTGTTTTTCCTGCAAATGCGCCAGCGGGTAGTAAGTACCCTCATTCCAGCTTTCACGGTTCTGATCATGAAGCGCAGCATGACGGTGGAAGAAGGTGCTACGACCAACGTCTTCACCCGAAATCCGCACACCATGACCGGAAACAAGCAACGATGCGTAAGCCAGATTCTCGGCCATACCCCAGTCGAAAGCGAGCTTTCCTTCACCCATAGAGCGACGGTCGTCGATGATTTTCTTAACGCGGTTGTGCAAGGTAAAGCCTTCAGGAATCGTTGTCAGGCGATCTGAAAGACGCTTGATTTCCTTGACCGGCACCTTGGTATCACAAATCTCAATGTACTTTTTGGACAGGAACGGCGTCCAGTCAATCGTCATCGGATGTACATAGCCCGAAATCACCGGGTTATAAAGCAACTCGCCGCGATCCAGATGCGCGCGATAGTCCTTGATCATTTCATCGGGACCATCAGCCGCCAACACGCCTTCAGCAACCAGTTTGTCTGCGTACAGTTTGCGCGTACCCGGGTGCGCCTGAACCTTTTTGTACATCAGCGGCTGCGTGACCATCGGTTCGTCCTGCTCGTTGTGGCCGAGCTTACGATAGCAGACGATGTCAATCACGACATCTTTTTTGAAGGTCTGGCGGAACTCCATGGCCAGACGGGACACCAGTGCGACTGCTTCCGGATCATCACCATTAACGTGGAAGATCGGCGCATCAGCCATCTTGAAGATGTCGGTGCAATACAATGAAGAACGGTAATCGCGCGGATCGGAAGTCGTAAAACCAATCTGGTTATTCACCACGATATGCACCGTGCCGCCCGTACCGTAGCCACGGGTCTGTGCAAAGTTGATCATTTCCTGGTTAACGCCCTGACCTGCAACTGCTGCGTCACCGTGAATCAGTACTGGCAGAACCTTGTCCTTGCCATTAGCACCACGACGACACTGACGCGCATAAACCGAGCCGACAACGACGGGGTTCACGATTTCAAGGTGTGACGGATTGAACGCCAACGTCAGGTGGCATGCGCCTCCAGGCGTTGATACGTCGGACGAATAGCCCATGTGGTATTTGACGTCACCGGCTGACAGATCCTGTGCTTTCTTGCCTTCGAACTCATCGAACAACATCGACGGCGCCTTGCCCAGCGTATTGACCAGCACGTTAAGACGGCCACGGTGCGCCATACCGACAACGATTTCATCAACACCACCGGCACCGGCGACTCGGATCAACTCATCCATCGAAACGATTAGCGACTCACCGCCTTCAAGCGAGAAACGCTTTTGACCGACATATTTGGTGTGTAGATAGCGCTCAAGTGTTTCCGCAGCGGTTAGACGCTCAAGCAAACGTTTTTTCTGATCCGGCGTATAGGCAGCCTTGGAACGCATCGGCTCGAGTCGCTCCTGGATCCAGCGCTTCTCGGCGATCTCGCTCATATACATGTATTCGACGCCCACCGAGCTACAGTAGGTCTCCTTCAGCGCATCGAAAATCTGCCCGAAGGTAGCGTGCTCAGCAACGGCCTTGAATGAGCCTGCATTAAAAAACGTGCTGCTGTCCGCATTCGACAGGCCGTAATAAGCCGGGTCAAGCTGCGGCAAATCCGGACGTGGCTGGCGTTTTAGCGGATCAAGATTCGCCCAGCGATCACCAATAAAGCGATAGGCATTAATCAGCTGGAGAATGCCGACTTGCTTGTTCTCATCAACCGGCGCTGCTGCTGCGGCACGATAACCACCTTTTTTTGCCTGCTCGGCAAAGGCGTTGATCACTGGCAAATGAGGGACGTCGCGTGCAACTGCACCTGGCAATTGAGCGAGCTTGTCGAAATAATCACGCCACTCGTCGGAAACGGAAGCGGGATTATTCAAATAGTTTTCATAAAGTTCCTCAACGAACGGTGCGTTGCCGCCGAAGAGATGGGAGGTGCCGAATAGCTGATTCATCATGGCAGTTACCTGTGTTCAGGGTTTCTGGGGCATGCATGGAAGCCGGTAAGATATAACCGGCGATACAAAAAAGGCGGCTGTTGCCGGCCGCCCTTTTGTTTGCTTAGCGCTTGTCGAGAGGCATGACGTTGCGGTTGGCTGCGCCAATGTAAAGCTGACGCGGACGACCAATCTTGTATTCTGGATCGGTCAGCATCTCTTCCCACTGCGTCATCCAGCCGACGGTGCGAGCCAGCGCAAAGATACAGGTGAACATCGAAGTCGGGATACCAAGCGCCTTCTGCACAATACCGGAGTAGAAGTCGACGTTCGGGTAGAGCTTCTTCTCAACGAAGTACGGATCTTCCAGCGCAATTTTCTCGAGTTCCATGGCCAGCTTGAAGAGGCGATCATTTTCCAGACCGAGCTCCTTCAGGACGTCCATACAGACTTTACGCATCAACTTGGCACGCGGATCGAAGTTCTTATAAACGCGATGCCCAAAGCCCATCAGCTTGAACGAGTCGTTCTTGTCTTTGGCACGGGCAATAAATTCTGGCACGCGCGAAACATCGCCGATTTCTTCGAGCATTTCGAGACAGGCTTCGTTAGCACCACCGTGTGCCGGGCCCCACAGGCAGGCAATACCCGCTGAAATACAGGCAAACGGGTTGGCACCGGACGACCCGGCCAGACGAACCGTCGAGGTCGATGCATTTTGTTCGTGATCTGCGTGCAGCGTGAAGATCATGTCGAGCGCGTGAACCAGCACCGGATTCGGTTTATATTCCTCGCACGGCGTGCCGAACATCATGTGCATGAAGTTGGCGGTGTACCCCAGATCGTTACGCGGATACATGAACGGCTGGCCGCTCGTGTATTTATAGGCCATGGCGACAATGGTCGGCATCTTGGCAACAATACGATTGAAGCTGATGCTGCGATGCTCGGCATCAGAAAAATCAGCCGCTTCGTGATAGAAGGCAGAAAGTGCACCAACCACACCAACCATAACAGCCATCGGGTGCGCGTCGCGACGGAAGCCCTGGAAGAATTTGACCATCTGCTCATGAACCATGGTGTGGTTCTTGATGGTGGATTCAAACTTATTCTTCTGCACTGCATTCGGCAATTCACCATTCTTTAGCAGATAGGCGACTTCCAGAAAGTTACAGTTTTCAGCAAGTTGCTCAATCGGGTAACCACGGTAGAGCAATTCGCCCTTATCGCCATCGATGAAGGTGATTTTCGACTTACAACTAGCTGTCGATAGGAAGCCGGAATCATAGGTAAACAGACCGGTCTTGGCACCCAGGGTGCGAATATCAACGCAGTCGTTCCCGTGCGTCGGAGTCATGATCGAAAAGTCGACGGGCGCTTGCCCTTCAATGCTCAGTGTTGCCTTGCGTTCGGTCGTCATGGTTTAGTCCCTGTTCAGGTTTGTGATGTCACAGCTTCCAGCACGAAGCAGCCACATTAGGGCAGCTTCCTTACTTGACTCTTACGCGACGAAGCATGGCGACAACTTCTGCCTGCGATACATCGTCGCACTCCTGGCTGCCATTAACCAGCGGCCATAATTCCAGATCTTCGAGGTCAGCCAGCACAACGAATGCGGCTGCCTGTTGAGGCGTCAATGCCGGGAATATTTCATCAAGAAATTTTCCCAGCAAAAGGTCCGTCTCCAGCATTGCACGACGCGTACAACGCCAGCGCAATTTATTCAGTGCTTCGCTCGCCTCCATCAGATAGCGCGACGAACCATCATTTCCTTGATCTTGCCGATAGCCTGCGTCGGATTAAGACCTTTCGGACAAACATCGACGCAATTCATGATCGAGTGGCAACGGAATAGACGGTACGGGTCTTCAAGGTCATCAAGACGCGCATTGGTCGCCTCATCGCGTGTATCGGCAATAAAACGATAGGCGTTGAGCAAACCGGCCGGGCCGACGAACTTATCCGGGTTCCACCAGAAAGACGGGCAGGACGTCGAACAGCAGGCGCAGAGGATGCACTCGTAGAGACCATTGAGTTCCTCACGGTCATCCGGCGACTGCAAACGCTCGCGTTCGGGCGGTGGCGTATCGTTGATCAGGTAAGGCTTGATCGAATGATACTGCTTGAAAAACTGCGTCATATCGACGATCAGATCACGAATGACTGGCAGACCTGGCAAGGGGCGCAGAACTACCGGCTCCTTGAGTTCCTTGATTTCTGTCAGGCAGGCGAGTCCGTTTTTGCCGTTGATATTCATTGCATCCGAACCGCAGATGCCTTCGCGGCACGAGCGACGATACGACAGCGTATCGTCCTTGGCCTTGAGCTTGGTGAGAACGTCGAGCAACTTGCGATCAACGGCATCATCGACCTCAATCGAGATGTCCTGCATGTAAGGCGCGTTATCCTTGTCCGGATCGTAGCGGTAAATCTTGAACTGCATTGTACGTGCCATATTTATTGACTCCTAAGCGTGAAGGTCGCGCGATCAGTAAGAACGCGTCTTCAATGCGATGGTTTCGACGGACAGCGGGGTCATATTCACCGGCTTGTAGGAAAGCTTGTTACCCTCACGATGCCAGAGCGAATGTTTGTGCCACTCGGCATCGTTGCGACCATTCGGGAAAGCCTCGGAATCCGGCGCGTCATCACGAACGTGCGCACCGCGCGACTCCTTGCGTGCCTCAGCTGAAATCATCGTTGCTTTGGCAACCTCGATCAGGTTGTCGAGCTCCAGCGCCTCAACACGCGCCGTATTCCAGACCTTGGACTTATCCTTGATTTCGGTTTTAGCAACCAGCTTCTCGACTTCAAGAATCTTCGCCACACCGTCAACCATCATGTCCTTGAAACGGAACACACCACAATGCTTCTGCATCGTGCGCTGCAATTCAAGACGGGTCTCGTTGACGCTGCTACCATCCGTCTGTGTTTCGAGACGATTCAGACGAGCCATCGTGAGATCAGCAAAATTTTCAGGCAGATCTTTGTGAGCCACATTATTCTGCTTGATTGCCTCAACAACAGAGTCACCCGAAGACTTGCCGAAGACCAGCAAGTCAAGCAGCGAGTTGGTACCGAGGCGATTCGCACCATGCACAGAAGCACACGCTACTTCACCCGCGGCGTAGAAGCCCTTGACAACGCTGCCGTCCTGATTGACAACCTCACCACGGTAATTCGTTGGAATACCGCCCATCTGATAGTGACAGGTTGGCACGACCGGAATCGGCGCCTTGATCGGGTCAATACCGGCAAACTGGATCGAGATTTCGCGGATACCCGGCAGGCGCTTCATGATGGTGGCTGGATCAAGGTGCGTAATATCGAGCAGGACGTAATCCTTGTTCGGCCCACATCCACGACCTTCATTGATTTCAGTGACCATCGCACGCGAAACGATGTCACGCGATGCTAAGTCCTTGGCGTTCGGGGCATAGCGCTCCATGAAACGCTCATTATCCGAGTTGCGCAAAATACCGCCCTCACCGCGAACACCCTCAGTGATCAGAACGCCTGCGCCGGCCACGCCAGTCGGGTGGAACTGCCAGAATTCCATATCTTCGAGTGCAATACCTGCACGCGCCGCCATGCCGAGGCCGTCGCCAGTATTGATAAAAGCGTTAGTCGATGAATAGAAAATACGACCGGCACCACCGGTAGCAAAAATCGTCGCTTTAGCGTGAAAAGCAACAACTTCACCGGTTTCCATTTCCAAGGCAATGACGCCGAGTACCTGGCCGGTTTCGTCACGAATCAGATCAAGCGCCATCCATTCAACAAAAAACTGCGTGTTGGCGCGAACATTACGCTGATACAGCGCGTGCAGCATGGCGTGGCCGGTACGGTCGGCAGCAGCGCAAGCGCGGCGTACCGGCTTCTCACCGAAGTTCGACATATGGCCGCCAAACGGACGCTGGTAAATTTTGCCTTCGTCGGTACGGTCAAACGGCATACCGAAATGCTCAAGTTCAACAACAACTTCAGGCGCCTTGCGACACATGTACTCAATCGCGTCCTGGTCGCCAAGCCAGTCGGAGCCCTTGACGGTGTCGTACATGTGCCAGTGCCAATGATCTTCCTCTGAGTTACCCAGCGAGGCAGAAACACCACCCTGCGCAGCAACGGTGTGCGAACGCGTTGGAAACACTTTGGACAAAACAGCTGTCTTGAGGCCTGACTCGGAGAGCTGAATAGCAGCGCGCAAACCGGCACCACCTGCACCGACGATCACTGCATCAAATTTACGAACGGGGATCTTTAGCGTGCTCACTTACATTCTCCAGAGAATCTGAACTGCCCAACCGGCGTAACCCACCAGCACCGCTGCCGTTGCGATCATTAGCAACAAACGCAAACCGTCAGGCTTGGCATAGTCCATCCAGATATCCCGAATGCCAATCCATGCATGATAGAAAAGGCTAAGGAAAAACAGGAAGGTCATGAACTTCATGAAGCCGTTGGCAAAAATGCCGCGCCATGCTTCAAAGGAATCGGGGCCAACCGCACCGATCACGGCAAGGAAAATAACCGTATATACCGCCATGATAATGGCAGTACCACGCTGAATGATCCAGTCTTTGAGGCCGTAGTGAGCCCCGACAACAATGCGATTTACCATAGCACTTTCGCTCCGATAATCAGGGTCATGGCAATGCTCACGCCAAACACAATCCAACTGGAAAGGCGCGCCGATTCAAGATCGATTCCTTTGTGCAGATCAAGCAGCAAATAACGAATACCGGCACAGAAATGATGCATGTACAACCAGATCAGCCCAAGCAGAATCAGCTTGATCAGAGGATGCCCGACAACACTCTTGAATGTGGCAAAAGATTCGGGCGAGGCAAGACTGCTTTGAAACAACCAGAGAAGAACGGGCAGAAGGAGAAAAAGCACTGCGCCGCTGATACGGTGAATAATCGACAAAATACCGGGTAGCGGCAGTCGAATACTCAATAAGTCCAAGTTTTTTGGACGTTTTTTCTTGATAGCTATTTCTGCCATGAACGTCATTCCTCGTGTTAGGCGGCTACAACTACACCGTTTTGACTTTAGAATTAATAATTATAAACCGATTCGATCCGTGATGGATCACCCCAAACGCTTGAACTGCAACCTTTCACGTTAAATTTTTAGCCCAATTCATTATGGTAATGATAATTTTGAGTATGGTAAAACCCGCGACGCCATTCGACGGGCTTATTTCCGTAGGTGTAAGTAACGCGCTCAACAAGAAGAAGCGGGCTTCCTTCTGGAACTTTCAAAAGTTCGGCACTGACGCGATCAGCGGGAACCGCCCGCAAACGCTCATCGGCACGAATCATCCGTACGCCATAGTGTGATTCAAAAAAGCTGTAAAGTGACTTTTCCCCGGATTTAAGAATATCCAGAGACAGATCCGGAAACAGAACGCCCGGCAAATAAATTTCATCAAAAACGACTGGCTCATCGTTAAATTTGAGCAAGCGGCGAAGAATGATAATTGGCGCCCCGGACTCCAACCCAAGAATCCGCGCCACATCAGGGCCGGCTTTGGCACGCCAGCATTCGAGAGGAATACTTTGGGAAACTTGCAGATCGCCCTCATTAGGCGCCAGACGGAGAAATCGAAAGAAGGAGCGCGGGTCACTGTGTGTGGCAACAAATGTACCCTTGCCCTGCCTGCGAACCAGAAGATTCTCGGCGGCCATTTCGTCAATTGCTTTACGAACGGTTCCCTGACTTACGCCAAAGCGAACAGCTAATTCGGATTCGCTGGGAATTCCATCGCCCGGCCCCCACTCTCCTGACTCCAGGCTGCGCATGATCAGATCCTTGATCTGCCGATAGAGCGGACTGAAAGTTGGTGAGTGCGGAGATGAGCGTGAGGCAGGACGATTCATGGGCATCAATTTCAGCACAATTCCATGCGCCCGTCCATTAGTAATTAAATGTCTTATATAAGACAAAAGATTAAACATTGACACCTCTACATATCCACTCTTATCATTGATCTGATTTGCTTTCTCCGGAGAACCAAGTCCGGGCGCTACGCCGATCACTTTCTGGTTTTTTCTTGTTCATTGTTCACAACAGGAGCCGCAATATGTCCAAAGCCCCCATGCGTGTCGCTATCACCGGCGCTGCCGGTCAAATCGGTTACAGCCTGCTTTTCCGCATCGCCTCCGGCGAAATGCTCGGTAAGGATCAGCCTGTCATTCTTCAACTGCTCGATCTGCCGCAAGCTCAACAAGCCGTTCAGGGCGTCATGATGGAACTCGACGACTGCGCCTTCCCGCTGCTCGCCGGCATGGTTGCCACTGACGATCCTAACGTCGCCTTCAAGGATGCTGATGTTTGTCTGCTGGTTGGCGCCCGTCCGCGCAGCAAAGGAATGGAACGTGCAGACCTGCTGACCGCCAACGGTGCCATCTTCACCGTTCAGGGCAAAGCCATTGCCGAGAACGCAAAGGAAGACGTCAAAGTGCTGGTTGTCGGCAACCCGTGCAACACCAACGCCTACATCGCCCGCTCGGCTGCGATCAAGGTTGGCCGCACCAATCCGAATAACTACCACGGCATGCTGCGCCTTGATCACAACCGCGCCCTGTCGCAACTCGCCGCCAAAATTGGCCGCCCGGTTTCCAGCCTCAAGAAACTGGTCGTCTGGGGCAATCACAGCCCGACGATGTACGCTGATTACCGCAACGTCACCTCCAACGGTGACAACGTCAAAGCGCTGATCAACGATGCAGCATGGAACAACGACACCTTCCTGCCGACCGTCGGCAAGCGTGGCGCAGCAATCATCGAAGCGCGCGGCCTGTCCTCGGCTGCTTCGGCTGCCAACGCCGCCATCGACCACATTCGTGACTGGGCGCTTGGCTCCGATGAGTGGGTAACGCTGGGTGTGCCATCCGATGGCTCCTATGGCATCCCGGCCGGTATCGTTTTTGGTTTCCCTTGCGAATGCAAAGGCGGCAGCTTCAAGATCATTCAGGGTCTGGAAATCGACGAGTACTCGCGTGAGAAGATCAACCTCACCCTCAAAGAACTGACCGACGAAGCAGAAGCTGTAAAGAGCATGCTCTAAGCGGATTGTTCTATTCGGAAAAGGCCGTAGCGAGTCTTCTCGCTACGGCCTTTTTATTTGCGCGGTAAAATACCGTGAATTGAAACCACTGGCTTGCCACGACCCATGCGCCACCCCAGCCAAGTCCTGTTCGCAGGCGAAAAGCCCTTCCCCATTCTACCGGCCGTTGATCATTACGCCGGCTCCGAGAAGTTGATGCGAAAAGCAATCCAGTTGCAGAACGAACTAGGGCCGATTTTCGATATCACCTGCGACTGCGAAGATGGCGCCCACGCAGGCGCCGAACGCGAACACGCCATGATGGCGGCAAGCCTGATCATGAGCGAAGATAATCGCCATCATCGTATCGGCGCACGGATTCACGACATCACCCATCCGCACTGGCAACAGGATATCGACATTTTTGTCAGCCTTGCCGGAAACCGTCTGCCCTTCCTGACCCTCCCCAAACCCCGTGGCGTTGAGGATGTGCGTATTCAGCTGGCGGCATTGCGACATGCCGAAGCAGCCGCACACCTTGGCCGGACGATCCCGGTTCATGTGCTGATTGAAACGCACGGTGCGCTGCGCGAGGTCTGGGAAATCGCTGCGCTACCGGGCGTTGAATCCATTGATTTCGGCCTGATGGATTTCGTCAGCGGCCATCATGGCGCGATCCCCGGATCTGCGATGAAAAGCCCCGGCCAGTTTGAGCACCCGCTGGTTGCCCGTGCAAAATGCGAAACATCTGCCGCTGCGCTGGCGAACGGAGTCGTTCCCACCCATAACGTCACCATTGAACTGAAGGATATCGACACCATCCGCAGCGATGCACGGCGCGCCCGGCAGGAATTCGGCTTTCTGCGTATGTGGAGCATTCACCCGAACCAGATCGCGCCCATCGTCGAAGCGATGCGTCCGGATTTTTCCGAAGTCGAATCCGCATCGGCCATTATCATTGCAGCGCAGAACAACGACTGGGCACCGATCCAGCACGACGGCAAGTTGCACGACCGTGCATCCTATCGCTACTACTGGGAACTGCTCGCACGCGCACAAGCAACTGGCATGACATTGCCAGAAGAAGCCCGGTCACGTTTTTTCGCCTGAATACCCCATGAAAAAACTCACCGAGGCGCTGCTGGAATTCCGTAACCTCCGGAACTGGGGGCAATTTCACACCCTCCGCAACCTGATCGTCTCACTCAATCTGGAATCGGCTGAATTGCTCGAACTGACGCAATGGAAGAGTGATGCGGAAATGGCCGCTCTCGCTGCCGACCCGGTGGCGAACGAAGCGCTGCGCGATGAATGTGCTGACGTTCTGCTATATCTGCTGCTGATTGCTGAAAACGCAGGGATAGACCTCGAAACAGCCGCACGGGAAAAGCTGGCAAAAAATGCCCTGAAATACCCGGTTGAGAAAAGCTATGGCAGCAGCAAAAAATACACCGAGTTCAGCGAATTCGGCGAGCCTACTGGTTTCGACAAAGCCTAGCGAACGCCTAAGCCTCCTGCTGCTCCAGCGTAAACCCTGCACCAGCATCCAGCCCCAACACTTCAACCAGATACGGCATTACTTCCTGAAGTGTGGCGTGCAACGTCCAGGGCGGGTTGAGAATAAACATCCCGCTGCCATGCATGCCAAAGCCATCCTTGGCCGGCGTATTGACCCGCAGGGCAACATGCAGCCAGCTCTTGGCAGGCAAACGCTTCAAGCGCTGCGGTAATTCATGCGCATCAAGACGGGTGAGCTGTGGATACCAAAGCGCGTAGGTTCCACCAGGAAAACGCGTTAATGCCTCTTTCAGCGAATGAAAGACCTGCTCGTAATCCTGCTTGTCTTCGTATGATGGATCAATCAGCACCAGCGCGCGACGCGGTGGTGGCGGCAGCAGCGCCTTGAGTCCGACAAATCCGTCAGTCGGCTCGATGATGACCTGCTTACCGGCATCCAGAAAATTCTCTTTCAGCAGGCGCGCATCACGACTATGCAACTCGAACAAGCGTAGCCGATCCTGCTCACGCATTGTCCACAAGGCGAAATACGGCGAACCGGGATAAGCCCGCAAAACACGATCCGGATTGATCCTGCGGACTAGTTCAACGTATTCGCCAAGTGCGGCCGGCAGATCATTGCGCCCCCACAAGCGGGCGATTCCGCTTTTGTATTCAGCCAGCTTGACGGCATAGCCGGAATCCAGCGCGTAACAACCTGCGCCGGCGTGCGTATCGATGTACCAGTAGGGCTTATCTTTTTGACCCAGATAACGCGTCAGCTGAACAAGAACGAGGTGCTTGAGGACATCGGCGTGATTGCCGGCGTGAAAGGCGTGGCGATAACTAAGCATGTGGGAGACTGCCTGCGTGTCGGTCGATCAATCGGCTGACCGACTTCATCAACAAAATCGGACAAAGGGGGGATTGACGATGAGCAACCCGATCAGCCGCCCCCTTTAGTCAAGCCAGGAACATTTTTCATTTCGAGAATGGGATGCGATTTTAACTGTCACCCAAATCCGGAAACGGGTTCCGGCGATTAGTTAGAGGTGCTGGTGGCGTCAGCGTCAGCCGGGGCATCGTCATCCGCTTCATCGGGTGCACTTTCAGGCAGGCCAGCAGCCTTGTCAGCGAGTTTTTTCAGGCGCTTTTCTTCCTGCTTCCTCTTTTTTTCCAGATCTCTCTGGCGCTTTTCAAACGAGTAATTTGGTTTTGCCAAAACAATATCCCTGACCGGCATAAAAGCCGCATTATGTACTACAAAAATTGGAAAAACGTTGGGGTAAAAAACGACTGAGGCCGAAATCTTTAGCACTCAGACTTCAGTCACGCAAAATATCCCGACGCTCACTTAAATCAATCAGAAAAACAGTCGCACTTAATAGCGGTTACCGCCCGAATTACCCGAACCGCTGCGGCCGGTGCCATAAGGGCTACGAGTACCGCTGCCGGGGCCACGACGTGGGCCACCTGCACCACCGCCGCCTCCGCCACTACGGCCTTCCTGCGGACGGGCTTCATTAACTGTCAAAGCCCGACCATCGATACTTTTACCGTTGAGCGCAGCAATAGCGGCCTGCGCTTCCTGGTCAGAACTCATCTCAACGAAACCGAAGCCCTTGGAACGTTGCGTCTCCCGGTCATTAATCACTTGAGCCGAGGTCACCGTACCGTAGGCGGCAAACATCTGCTCCAGGTCATTCTTGTTAATCTCGTAGCTGAGATTACCGACATATAGCTTATTGCCCAATTGAGAGACTCCCAGGTAAGAACATTGAGAAAACTGCTCCGGAACAATAGCAAGGCCGGACGCCGCCGTCTAATAAATCGGTTTCAGGCACCAGCAAAGCTAATCCGGCAATGCAATCTTGTGGTCGGTACTGTACTGGTAATCATGGAATACGTGCTCAGCGCTTAACAATTGATAGCTGCCATCTTCAAGCTTGCGCGTCGTATCCTTGAGGCGGTAGGTGTAGTGTCCGCAGGTCCAGAGATCAAAATTTCGCATCTGGGTGCAAAGACAGGTTTTGTCTTTCACTGAGACACGCTTCACACCGGGATTAGCCGCAACTTCACGGTTATAAGCACTGATGTAGGCACAATTACCCGTGCTATCGAGCAAGTAGCCATAAGCTTCGCAATTGGGGCGAATACCGTCACCGATGGCCGGACTATTGGTCAACATCCGCATCGGATAGCCGGTAGGAGAAATCTGGTTAACTTCGATCTGATCTTCGCTGGCCTTGAAATACAACTGCTGAACATCCTCCGGCAGACCACATTCCCTGGTCACGGTAAAGCGGGTCGCCACTTGCACGGCAGCAGCACCATTTTCAAGGAAGGCCGCCGCATCACTGCCGGTAAAGATGCCGCCGGCCGCAATCAGGGGAATATCAAGGTGTTCGGCCCGCAAAAACTGATGAATCTCGGCAACGATGGTGGCCAGATCATACGCGGCCCAATCCATGCCAAACCCGAGGTGCCCGCCCGCCAGCGGCCCTTCGACCACGACATAATCCGGCAAACGATTGGTGCGTGCAGTTTTACGCAGGAATAGTTGCAAGGCGCGCAAAGAGGAGACGATGATGCCCAGCTTGGCATCACGAAACCGGGGATGATCTTCAATCAGTGCAAAAGAACCAAGATGCAGGCCGGCAGCCAGCGTAATGCCATCAATGCCGGCATCAAGCGCAGCGCGCATACGCACGCGCAGGGTTTCCCTGGGTGCGTTCATGGTCAGCTTTTCCATGCAGTTGACGAAAACCAGCCCGGGGCCGAGTTTCGCCTCCATTGTCTTGCCGACGTGCATTTTGGTTGCTTCAGCGAGTTGCCCGAGGTCAAACTGGACAGCCGATTTATCAACGTTGGCGACATTGAATTTATAGAACTTGAGCTTATCCTTGACGAACTTGGTGTTGAAGCGCCGATCAGCGACTGTATTCACCATCGCGTCGGAGATATGCCCGATACCGCCTAATCGCGCAGCCTCAAGGGCCAATTCCGCTGTCGAAATATCGACGCCCATGCCACCCGTCATGATGGGCACAAGTTCCTGCTTGCCGAATTTCAACCGGAAATCATCAACACGCTTCATCAGTGTCCTTCCACACAGCAAACCCGCCAGTTTCCGGGCGGAAAATGCAAAATCAAACAAGGCAGGTATTATCACCCATCACAGCCTGCCGTGGCATGTATGATCTGAAAGATCAGCCAGGGAAAGTGTAATTCCGGACAACATCTCTTTATATTTGCCGCGCACTTGCCACAAACTTAAATTCTGCGAACCCATGTTAGAACACACCGATCACATAACGTTTCAAACGCCCGCCACCGGCATCGGCATTCCGCGCCAGAAAAATTTCGATCCGATCGCTTTCGAGCGCGCAATCGGTGATCTCCTTGGTGCCTGCGGCATCGCACCGGACGCCGAGCACATGGGACGAACAGCGCAACGGGTGCGTGAATTGTGGCAAAAACGGCTGCTCGGAGGCTATGACCTCGACCCGGCCGCCGCCCTCGGTGATGGTTTTGAAGATCACCGGACAGACATGGTGGTGATCCGTGGTATTGCCGTGCATGGCGTTTGTCCGCATCATCTGGTGCCTTTCCGTGGCCTCGCGCATGTTGCTTATTTACCCGGTGGGCGCCTGCATGGCTTTGGCCGGATTGCCCGGCTGGTTGATTCGATTGGCCATCGCTTCACCTATCAGGAGTGGATGACGCGTGACATTGCCGAAGCATTGATGCACCACGGCAAAGCGCGTGGTGCCGCGTGCGTGGTCGAAGCCGAGCAGCTTTGCCTGCTCCTCGGCGAAGACCGGCGCGGCGATGAGCGGGTAATCACCCAGTCATTTACGGGCGAATTTGAAAAATCGGATCAGCTGCGCAACGAATTCATGCGCGCTATTGGCGGCCGGCGTAGCGACTGATGATAAGCAACGCGCCAACCGACGATGAAGCCATTGCTACGACTGCCCGATGGCTTGATCGTGCTGTCATCGGACTCAATCTTTGCCCGTTTGCGAAAAGTGTCCGTGTCAAAAAACAGGTGCGTTACGTGGTCAGCCAGGCGACCGACAGCAATGCACTACTCGACGATCTGGAGCGCGAGCTACATTACCTGGCAGCAATCTCACCCGACGAAACGGATACAACACTGTTGATCCACCCGCATGTACTGACAGATTTCGACGATTTCACCGATTTTCTTGACCTTGTCGATGTCGTTGTACGCACGCAAGGATTGACGGGCAAGTTGCAGGTGGCCAATTTTCACCCCGACTATTGCTTCGCCGATGCAGAACCCGACGATATCGGCAATTACACCAATCGTGCGCCCTACCCGACGCTGCATCTGATCCGCGAAGCCAGCCTTGACCGTGCCGTCGCTGCTTTCCCGGATGCCGCGCAAATCTACGAGCGCAACATCGAAACGCTGGAACGTATCGGGATTGAGGGCTGGCAGGCGCTCGATGTGGATGCCCGCAAAAAATCCTGAAGAATACTGAAAGAACGCACTTGAAAAAAATCACACCGGCGATGCTTGAATCGCTCAGTCAGCAAGCCCTGCAATCACCGCGCCAGCGCGCCAATCACAACCTGCATGTTCAACTGGATGACCCGGTCCAGCGCCTCGCAATCGCCATGGCACCGGATACCTACGTTCGCCCGCATCGTCACCCGCACACCTGGGAGTTGCTGTATCCGCTGGCGGGCCGGTTTATCGTGCTGCATTTTGACGCAGCAGGTTTGGTGACCGCCCGTACCGTGCTTGGCGAGGACGCTTCGGTCATTGAAACACCGGCCGGGGGCTGGCATGCGGTACGCTCACTCGACAGCAATGGCGTGATTTTTGAGGTCAAGCACGGGCCTTACCAGCCGATTGGCGATCTTGACTATGCGGCGTGGTCGCCCACT
>CAJBIL010000150.1 GCA_903953145.1 uncultured beta proteobacterium | reverse complement strand
ATCATGGTTCGGCGAAGCCTCGCACCATGTGCGCTCGCAGGCACTAATCGCCATGCGCAACGGCGGCGGCACGATCGGCATGATCGCGCTGGGTAGCGAAGAAGCACAGCGTTTTTACGCCGGCATGGGCACCCTCTACCTCGAACGCCTCGGCGAAATGGCCTCGGCGGCATTGGCGCGTGTTTTGCGTTGATGCAGGATCTAAGCATTTTCTAACGCCTTCTGACATGCCTGACCACGCCTCCGTCAGCGCTTACCTCGACGAACTCGCGCAGCAGCGGCGACAGTCGCCGCATACGGTTTCCAACTACCGGCGCGATCTTCGTGTCCTTTGCGAGTTGGCGGGCGAGTCGGGGGAGGCAGGCAAAACCAAACTCCACGAAATTCAGTCGCACCAGATCCGCCGTTTTGTTGCGCAGTTGCATGCACGCGGCCTCGGCGGGCGCTCGCTGGCGCGCACCTTGTCGGCCTGGCGGGGCTTCTATGGCTGGCTTGGTCAGCGCGGCGTTGCATTGCAAAATCCGGTTGAAGGCGTGCGTGCGCCCAAAAGCCCGAAGGCGCTGCCCAAGATTTTGTCGCCGGATGAAGCCAACCGGCTACTTGACATGACTACAGCCGAGACGACCGATTTACTGACGATTCGTGACCACGCGATGTTCGAGCTGTTTTACTCCTCCGGCCTGCGCCTTGCCGAACTGGCGGCGCTTGATCTGTCGTGTCTGGAAGATATTGCAGCGGGCGAAGTCCGCGTGCTGGGCAAGCGTAGCAAGCTGCGGCTGGTGCCGGTGGGCAGCAAGGCGCGCGAGGCAATAGCCGCGTGGGCAACGCGCCGTGTTGAACTGGCGGCGGCCGATGAACCCGCACTCTTTGTCGGCCGGCGCGGCGGCCGCCTCGGGGTTCGCATGATCGAGCTAAGACTCAAGCAGCGCGCGCTTCTTCAGGGCTTGCCGACGAGCGTGCATCCGCACATGTTGCGCCACTCGTTTGCCTCGCACGTACTGCAATCTTCCGGCGACCTGCGCGCCGTACAGGAGATGCTCGGCCACGCCAGCATTGCCTCGACGCAGGTGTATACCCACCTCGATTTCCAGCATCTGGCCAGCGTTTACGACAAGGCGCACCCCCGCGCCAAGCGGAAATAGCATGCGCAACAAGATCAGCCGGCTGCGCGACTGGTATGCCGCCTACTTTCGCCGCAACACGGCACCGCTCACCGACCGCCAGCAGGCACAAGCCTTGATCACCGCGATCGACGCCGGCGGCATCCCGCTCAATCCACTGCGCGTGAACGTCATTGCCCGAAATCTCGGACTCGACGTGTCACGCAGCGCACCGGTTGAAGAAACCATCAAGCGCATCCGGGCAGCGCTGCAAAGAAACTGAAGCAGGAACGCCCGCACGGCCCGCAAAGTACGATGCGGACGGCACAGAGGTTCCTGCGGTTTGACTCAAGAAACTACTGCTTGCTGGCTTTGATATCGCCCGCCACACCAAGACCCATCGTGTACCCGAGCGACACATGGTGGAAGCGGTAAACTGTTTTGTCGGTGTGGATCGCCACGCCGAACGGGATAACCTGCCCTTCGGCCAGCGCAAGATCGCCTTCGCCACCACTCAGCTTGCGCGTAAAGGTCACCGTATAAACGCCGCCCTTGTTTTCGCCTTCAGCCTTAACCAGCGCTGTACCGCCCTTATTCACGCGCTCGGCCGCCACATGGCCATCAATCTGGGTTGAGCCCTTGCCGCCTTCGCCACTTTTCCACTGGATATAGTCGTAGAAAACACCGCCGGCGACATTGGCATCGGTCACGTATTTTTTCTTCTTTTCGTCAGCGCCGGGCATTGAGCGCACATCGGTGTGGCAGGTTGCCCAGCAGCCCACTTGCGCGGCTTGTGGCACTTTATCGCCGGCCAGCATGATCGCGGCCTTGACCTCGTGTTTCGGCTCTTTATCTTCGCGTGGCGCAGCAGCGGCTTCGTCTGCCGGCGCCTTGAAGGTCAGGCGCATGTAGAGATGATCCTTGTCATAGGCCGCCTGGACGGACACCGGGAAGTGCATGGTTTTCGGCGCACCGACCGGCTCGAGATCCTTGCCAGCCAGCCGTTTAAAATCAAAATTGAGACCGCCCTTCTCTTCGTGGCAACCCACGCAGCTCTCTCCTTTGTTGATGCCGGTACGCCCGCTGTGATCGGATTTTTTCATAATCCATTCAATGGGCGTTGTGCCTGCATGAAAAACCTGGATATCGCGTTTGGGCACCTTGGACCAATCCGGGGCGGCAAAGGCCCATGGTGAGCCGGTAACAAGGAGGGTGCCGAATACAGCAAGAGGGAGTATTTTCATGGTTTCAATCCGATCAGGGTTGTTGGGTAACTGCACAAGCAAAAGATTACACCCGCGCCTGAAATTTTTTGTGAATACATTTCGGTAAGCATCGACAAAGGAACTGCAATTGAAGCATCCAACCGCATCACCGTCACCCGACCACGCCGAATCAGCACCACCCACCGTGAGTTTCTGGCAAGCCTTTGCTTTCTGGCTCAAGCTCGGCTTCATCAGCTTTGGCGGGCCGGCGGGGCAGATTTCGATCATGCATCAGGAGTTGGTTGAGCGCCGGCGCTGGATTTCTGAACGTCGCTTCCTGCACGCGCTTAACTACTGCATGGTGCTGCCCGGCCCGGAGGCGCAGCAACTGGCAACCTACCTCGGCTGGCTGATGCACCGGACATGGGGCGGCGTCGTTGCCGGCGTGCTGTTTGTGCTGCCGTCACTGTTCATCCTGATTGTGCTGTCGTGGGTCTATATTGCCTATGGTGACCTCCCGCTGGTCGCCGGTCTGTTCTACGGCATCAAGCCGGCGGTGACGGCCATCGTCGCGCAGGCAGCGCACCGTATCGGCGGCCGCGCGTTGAAAAATAACGTTTTATGGGCGATTGCGGCAGCCTCTTTCGTCGCTATTTTTGCGCTCGACGTACCTTTCCCCGCCATCGTCGCCGCTGCCGCACTCACCGGCTATTTGGGTGGACGAATGGCACCCGACAAATTTACGACCGGCGGCGGTCACGGTCAGTCCGCCAAATCCTTCGGCAAAGCATTGATCGACGACGACACCCCCACCCCGGAACACGCCTTGTTCAAATGGCAGCGCCTGCTGGCCGTCGCCCTTGCCGGCGGTTTGCTGTGGCTGATCCCGATGGGGCTGCTGATCGCAATTTATGGCTGGGAACACACGCTGACCCAGATGAGCTGGTTCTTCACCAAAGCCGCGCTGCTCACCTTTGGCGGTGCCTACGCAGTGCTGCCCTACGTCTATCAAGGTGCGGTGGAACACTACAGTTGGCTGACACCGGTGCAGATGATCGACGGCCTCGCGCTCGGCGAAACCACGCCGGGGCCGTTGATCATGGTGGTGGCGTTCGTCGGCTTTGTCGGTGGTTACGTCAAAGCTGTTTTTGGCGCAGAGAGCCTGTTCCTCGCCGGTGCGGTCGCCGCGTCGCTGGTGACGTGGTTCACCTTCCTGCCGTCGTTCATCTTTATCCTCGCCGGCGGGCCGCTGGT
>CAJBIL010000149.1 GCA_903953145.1 uncultured beta proteobacterium | reverse complement strand
GTTCCGTCGATGATCGGCTATTGGGACAAGAGTTTGTGCAATCGCTTCGGTAACCATGCTTACCGATACTGGTTTGGCATTGATCCGCAACAGATGTCGGGAAAGCACATCCGGGAAATTATTGGCGAGGAGCGATATCGACTAAATCTGCCTTACATGGAGGCGGCATTGCGGGGTGAACACCAGATTTTTGAACGCATGATTCCACCGTCGGAGGGAGGCGACACCCGATATACGCTATCGCAATACATTCCGGATATTGTTAATGGCGAAACACAGGGTTTTTACGTACTGGTGACTGACATTACGGCGGTCAAGAAAGGGGAGGAAGCAATCCGGCATAGCGAAGAACAGTTGCGCGCCATGTACGCCAATCTGCACAGTGTGATCGAAGCCGAACGCAAGCATGTTGCGCGTGAAGTGCACGACGAACTTGGCCAGATTCTGACGGCTTTGCGCATGGACACCTCGCTGCTGCGTCGCGAATTGGCTGGGCAGGAGACAGTTCGCAGCCGGCTTGATGGCATGCACTCGCTGATTGAAGACATGTTCAGGACCGTGCGCAGCATCGCGGGCAGTTTGCGCCCTTCGACACTGGATCTCGGTCTGGTTTCAGCGATCGAATGGTTGGCTGAAGATTTCGAAAAACGCTGGCAAATTGAATGTGCGCTGGATATTGACCCGCGAGACATTCAGACCAGCGATGCCTACGCTACGACGGTTTTTCGCGTGATTCAGGAGTCATTGACGAATGTGGCGCGCCATTCCAAGGCAAGCCGTGTCGGTATCTGGCTCAGGCAGTCGCATGATTCCTTGCAACTTGAAATCCGCGATAACGGCTGCGGGTTTGCTTACGATAAACAACATCCCAGCGGGTTCGGTGTGATCGGAATGCAGGAGCGGGTGACGGAACTGGGTGGAACGCTCACCGTTCAGTCCTTGCCCGGACAGGGATCGGCTATTCTCATCGACTTACCTTGGGCACCTGCCGAGGCAAAATGATACGCATACTGATTGCTGACGATCATCGCCTGGTACGGCGTGGCATCAAGGATATTCTGAGCACGGCAAGCGATATGGCCGTGATCGGGGAATGCGCCAATGCCAGTGAGATACTCATTGCTTTGCGGTTGGATTTGCCGGATCTGCTCTTGCTGGATATGGCCATGCCCGGATTGAGTGGCGTCGAGTTGATTCGTCTTCTGGTCAAGGATTTTGCACAGATCCGAATTTTGGTGCTTTCCATGCATAACGAAGGGCAGTTCGCCGCCAGTGCCTTGCGTGACGGGGCGAATGGCTATGTGACCAAGGACGCCGATCCGGAAATTCTGTTGCAGGCTGTGCGCAAGGTGGCAGCGGGTGGAAAGTTCATTGACCCGGCACTGGTCGAGGCATTGGTTTTTGAGAAACCGAATTCCGCGCAGTCGCTCGATGAGACCCTGACCGACCGCGAATTGCAGGTACTTCGGCAGGTCGTCGACGGGATGTCGCTGAACGCTATTGCAGAAGCATTGCATCTCAGTCCAAAAACCATCAGCAGTCACAAGATGCGCATTATGCAAAAGCTGGGTATCAGCAACAACGCCGATCTGGTGCGCTATGCCGTGCGTCACGGGGTGGGCAAGCCCTAGCGAGGTCTTGTCGCGGCGAATGTGTGTCGCCCTCGTTCAGGAAATCCTGAATCGCTACCAGAATTTCCTGCGCCAATTTTCCGGTTGTCCCTACATACGCCGGACTTGTTCGCTTCTATTCTTAGACCAAACCTTAGAAGGGTATGCGAAAAGAATATGCCGCTCGTCGACGCTGAACCTCGATATCTCCTGAAATTATTTGTTGCAGGGTCCTCGACCCGCACGGGGCATGCCATTAACAACCTTCGACGCATCTGCGACGACGAGTTTC
>CAJBIL010000148.1 GCA_903953145.1 uncultured beta proteobacterium | reverse complement strand
CGCCAAGCAAGCCAACGAGCTGGCCGGCAACGCCCAGCAGGTTGCGGTGCGTGGTGGTGAAGTGGTCGCGCAGGTGGTGCAGACGATGAGTGCAATTCATCAGTCGAGCAGCAAGATTGGCGACATCATTGGCGTGATAGACGGCATTGCCTTCCAGACCAATATTCTGGCGCTGAATGCGGCGGTAGAAGCGGCGCGGGCCGGCGAGCAGGGGCGCGGGTTTGCCGTGGTGGCAACCGAGGTGCGTAGTCTGGCGCAGCGCAGTGCTGCCGCCGCGCGTGAAATCAAGGGCCTGATTGCTGATTCAGTCGATAAGGTCGAGAGCGGTAACAAGCAGGTTGATCAGGCCGGGCGCACGATGGCCGAGGTGGTCAATAGCATCCAGCGCGTTGCCAAAATCATGGGCGATATCGCCGAAGCCAGTCGTGAACAGAGCGCCGGCATCGAGCAAGTCAGCCTGGCGGTCAGCCAGATGGATGAAGTGACGCAGCAGAACGCGGCTTTGGTTGAAGAAGCCGCCGCCGCCGCCGAGAGCCTGGAAGAACAGGCGCAGTCCTTGGTGCAGGCAGTTTCTGTCTTTGTGCTTGACACGGGTAAAGGGTCGGCCATGGTCGAGGCCAAGGTCAAGGGGCTGGACTTTGACGGTGCGATTACAGCGCATAAGAGCTGGAAGCGGAAGCTGCTTGATTTTGTTGGCGGTAAAGGCGATGCGCTCGATGCAGCCGTCGTCGAGCGCGACGACAAATGCGCGCTCGGTTGCTGGATTCATGGCGATGGCCGTGCATTGCATGGCGATGCGCATTATGGGGAGCTGAAGCACGAGCACGCCGGATTCCACAAGTCGGCGGCTTCCGTGATCCGCACCTATCAGGCGGGTAACGCGAGTAACGCACGCAGCCAGATCGCCGGCGAGTTTTCGGAGCGCTCAAATAAGGTCGTCGCGTTGCTTGAGGACATGAAACACGGAAAAGCGGCCGCGCCCGTTGCCGTTGCTCGCGTTGAGCCGGCCAGGAAAATGGCTGCGCTGCCAGCCCCCAGCGAAGACGAGTGGGCAGAATTCTGATTTTCCGGCGGCCAGTGGTGGCCGCTAGAAAACATCAAGTATCAACGGCAAGCCAACATTGCCGCAGCTTGCCTTAAGGGGGAAATTGAATGCGTAATAACCAGCCCGTTACCAATAACGAGATCGTGCTCGGCGCCCATGCGCTGATTGTTTCAAAGACCGACCTCAAAGGTCAGATCACCTCGATCAACAACGAGTTTCTGGCAATCAGTGGGTTTACCGAAGCCGAGTTGATTGGCGAGCCGCACAATATTGTTCGCCACCCGGACATGCCGGTTGAGGCTTATGAGGACATGTGGCGCGATTTGAAGGATGGCCGCCCATGGACGGGGATTGTTAAAAACCGCTGCAAGAACGGCGATTTTTACTGGGTACTGGCCACGGCAACACCGATTCGTGAAAACGGTCAGGTAACGGGTTACATGTCGGTGCGGCGCAAGCCGTCGGCCGAGCAAATCTCCGCTGCCGAGCATGCTTACCGGCTCTTCCGCGAGAAAAAGGCAGGCGGTTTGCGCATCAATCATGGTGCTGTCGTCAAGCGCGGTGATGGCTTGCTCGCCAAGTTTTCGCTTAAGGCCAAAATGACGCTTGGCTTTGCTGCGATTCTGCTGGCGCTGGCTGCGGTGGGTGCGATGGGCGTGTGGGGCATGGCAAAAGTCGATGCCAGCATTGGTGACCTTTACGCACGGCGCATTATTCCCTTGCAGAATGTCGCCGTGGTTGGCAAGTTGATCGCGGATAACCGTTCGCAGGTTCTGCTGGCCTTGCAGCATGATCCGTCCGGCGTGCATGCCAAGCTGCATGATCATCCGCTGGAAATGCATTTGACGACCATTGAGAGCAATGTCGCCGAAATGAACCGCCTGATGGCAGATTATGAGAAACATGCACATTCCGGTGAGCACAAAAAACTGTTTGCATCGTTTGTGGAGGCACGCAAGCGTTACGCGATTGAGGGGTTGGTGCCGGCCAAGGCCGCGCTGACCGAAGGGCGGTTTAATGATGCGAACCTGATTCTTCTGCAAAAGATTAATCCTGCCTACAAGGAGACCTCCGAGGGGCTGGATAAACTGATCGCCTATCTGAATCAGGCCGGACAAAAGCAGGTGCAGGGCGCCGATGCCGATTTTGAACAGGTCCGTTTGTGGACCATCCTGTTCGGGATTGCCGCGCTCTTCATGGGGGCACTGATTTCCTGGTTGCTCACCCGTTCGATCACGCGGCCGCTGGAAGAGATTCTGGCAACCTTCCAGTCGCTGGCGCAGGGGGATTTCACGCGTAACGTTGATCTGTCGCGTAACGATGAACTCGGCAAGGTATTGCAGGGCTTGCAGTCAATGCAGATTCAACAGGGCTTTAATGTCGCTGAAGAGCAACGCATGGCAGCCGAAAATCTGCGCATCAAGACCGGTCTCGATTGCGTGTCGGTGAATGTGCGGGTTGCCGATAACGACGGGCAGATTATCTACATCAACACCACGATGCAAAACACGCTGAATGCCATTGAGAGCGAGATTCGCAAGGATCTGCCAAACTTCCAGGCCAGCAAAGTGGTGGGTAGTGATGTTGGTGTTTTCTACAAAGACCCGGCGGCAGCGCTGAAGTCGATGCGTGAGTTATCCACCACGCGGCGAACAGATATGACCATCGGCGGGCGCAGCATGCGGGTGATTACCAGCCCGATTGTCAATGCTAAAGGCGAGCGACTGGGTTCGGTTGGTGAGTGGATTGACCGCACGAACGAGATCGCAGTTGAAACTGAGGTTGGCTTGATTGTGGCTGCGGCGGCCGAGGGTGACTTCACCCAGCGCGTGGCGGCCGAAGGTAAGGACGGCTTCTTCCTGCAATTGGCCAATAGCCTGAATCAATTGCTTGAGACTAGCCAGCGCGGTCTGGATGATGTCGTGCATGTGCTTGGAGCACTCGCCAAGGGTGACCTGACGCAGCGCATTGAGGCCGAGTATGCCGGTACCTTTGGTCGTTTGAAGGACGACTCGAACGCCACGGCAGAAAACCTCAGTGAAATCGTTGGTCAGATCAAGGATGCGGCTGACGCGATCAACACGGCTGCCAAGGAGATTTCCAGCGGTAATCAGGATCTGTCGTCGCGTACCGAAGAGCAGGCCAGCAGCCTTGAAGAAACTGCCTCGAGCATGGAGCAGCTGACCAGCACAGTGAAGCAGAACGCCGACAACGCCAAGCAAGCCAATGAACTGGCGAGCAGCGCCCAGGTGGTGGCGGAAAAAGCCGGTGCGGTAGTTGGCCAGGTGGTTGGCACGATGAGCGCTATTCATCAGTCGAGCAGCAAGATTTCGGACATTATTGGTGTCATCGACGGCATTGCCTTCCAGACCAACATTCTGGCTTTGAATGCCGCAGTTGAAGCTGCGCGTGCCGGCGAACAGGGGCGTGGCTTTGCCGTGGTGGCCACCGAAGTGCGTAGCCTGGCGCAGCGCAGTGCAGCCGCCGCACGCGAGATCAAGGGGCTGATTTCAGATTCTGTCGAGAAAGTCGAAACTGGCAACAAGCTGGTTGATCAGGCCGGCCGTACGATGGAAGAAGTGGTTTCCAGCATCAAGCGCGTCGCCAAGATCATGACCGATATTGCCGAGGCCAGCCGTGAGCAGAGCGCAGGCATTGAGCAGGTGAGCCTTGCCGTCAGCCAGATGGATGAAGTGACGCAGCAGAATGCCGCGCTGGTTGAAGAAGCGGCGGCGGCAGCCGAGAGTCTTGAAGAGCAGGCGCAGGCGCTGACGCAGTCAGTGTCGGTGTTCCGCATCAACGGCGGCAGCAGTCATGGCAGTCAACTCGCTTTGCCCCCGGCGCGTCGCGAGCCGGAAGCAGCTGCGGCGCCTTCTGAGCATTCTGGCCGTTTCACCGCACAGCGCAGCGGGCAAAAAACAGTGCCGAAACTGGCGGCTTCGCTGGACGATGAGTGGCATGAGTTCTAAGCCTGAATCGTTCCAACGATTATTGCGAAAGGCGTCACCCCTGATGATGAAATCGCGCCACCGGGTAGGCCGGGCTTCAGCCCGACAATCCTTAGAGGAGGTCGGGTTAAAACCCGACCTACGCACGACCTGCCTTGTAACCCGCGCCAACTGGCGATCTACAGCCGGCCTGCCCGGAGCGTGAGCAAATACGCCACGCTCCAGAGCATCGTGAGCTAGATCGCCTATCCATGCGGGTTGCAGCGATGCTCTCCCATTTAATGTCTTTGCTCCCGAGAAAGAGATATGCGCAATAATCTGCCGGTAACGAATGTCGAAGTCGTCCTGCGCGACGACGTGATGATCGTCTCGACGACCAATCTCAAGGGCCAGATTACTTTCGTCAATAAGGACTTCCTTGAAGTCAGCGGGTTTTCCGAGGCGGAGCTGATTGGCGAGCCGCACAATATCGTGCGCCACCCGGACATGCCCGTTGAAGCCTACGCCGATCTCTGGAATACCCTGAAAGCCGAGCGGCCGTGGTGCGGCTTTGTCAAAAACCGTTGCAAGAACGGCGATCATTACTGGGTTGAAACCAACGCTACGCCGATCTGGAAGGATGGCGAGGTAACCGGCTATATGTCGTTGCGCCGCAAGCCTTCGCGCGCCAATGTTGACGCGCATGAGGCAGCCTATCGCCTGTTCCGCGAAGGGAAAGCCAGCGGCTTGGCCATTGATAACGGGCGGGCGGTATCGACCGGTCTCTTTGGCAAGGCCGGGCGTGCCATCGGCAATATGTCGCTATCGCGCAAGTTGATCCTGAGTTGCGCCGGGCTGTTCGTTGGCGTGATGGCGGGCGTTGCCGTGGTGCTTGGCAGCTACACGGCCAGCGTTTCGGAAAAAGAAGGCTTGCAGGGGCTGAACGACAAGCTGCAATTGATTCGCGGCATGGTTGATGTGCGTGCCAACGCGCTGAACAAGGAGTCGTCGCGGCTGAACGACATCTTCACTGGCTATTTTGTCGATCCATTTACCGTCGAATCTGCCGACAGCGAGTTGCCGACGCTGAAAAGCGGCGCGCTGGCGATCAATCAGCGCACTGTTGAGGTCGATCGTTTTACCGCCACCACGGGCGCGGTGGCAACCCTGTTCGTGCGCAAGGGCGGCGAGTTGATCCGCGTTGCCACCTCGGTCAAGAAGGAAAACGGTGAGCGCGCAGTTGGCACGCCACTGAACAAGGCGCACCCTGCGCATGCCCGTCTGCTGGCCGGCGAGCGCTATGTCGGCAAGGCTACCCTGTTCGGCAAGGATTTTTATACCAGCTACACGCCGATCAAGAGCAAGGAAGGGCAGGTGATTGGGGCCAGTTTCATTGGCCTGGATATCACCGGCGAGATGGCGGCGCTCAAGACACAGATTCGTGCTGTCAAGGCGGGTACGACGGGTTATTTCTATGTGCTGGACGCCACGCCGGGCAAGACCTTTGGCACGCTGATCGTGCATCCGGCCAAGGAGGGCGAGAATATTCTCGCCGCCAAAGATGCCAACGGCCGCGAGTTTATCAAGGAAATGCTCGACAAAAAGCAGGGTGTGATTCGTTACCCCTGGTTAAACAAGGAATTGGGCGATACAGCCGCGCGTGAAAAAATCGTCGCCTATGACCAGTTCGCGACCTGGGACTGGATCATTGGCGGCGGCACCTACGTTGACGAATTCGAGGCGCTGGCCCGCGATTTGCGGCAAGCGCTGGCGCTTGCCTCGCTGGTGATCATCCTGATTCTGATCGCCACGCTGTATCTGCTGGTGCGAAGGGTGATTAACGCGCCGTTGCAGGTGGCATTGAGGGCCTTCCGCACAATTTCCGGGGGTGATTTCACGACGCGCATCGACGTTGTCAAAAATGATGAAATCGGCAAGGTCATGCAAGGTTTGCAAGCCATGCAGACGCGCATGGGCTTTGAAGTGAGCGAGGCCAAGCGGCAAGCCGATGAAATGTCGCGCATCAAAATGGCCCTTGATTGCGTTGGCACGCCGGTGCGTATTGCAGCGGTTGATGGCACGGTCATTTATCTGAATAACGCGCTGACTGAAACCCTGCGCCGCATCGAACCGCAGCTAAAAGCGCAGAATCCGGCGTTCTCGGTCGAAACCTTTGTTGGCAGCAGTATTGGCAATCTCTACGCTGACCCGACGGCAGCCTTGCAGCGTCTGGCCGCGTTATCACAAACCGTAACCACTGAAATGGTGATCGGCGGGCGCACCTACCGCGTGGTGACCAGCCCGGTCTTCAGCACCCAGGGCGAACGCCTCGGCTCAGTTGGCGAGTGGCAGGATCGTACCGACGAGTTGGCCGTCGAGCGCGAAGTGTCCGATATCGTCAGCGCAGCAAGCCGGGGCGATTTCGAGCATCGCTTGAGCCTGGCGGGCAAGGAAGGCTTCTTCAAACAACTGGCCGAAGGCATGAATCGCCTGTCGGAAGTCACTTCATCAGGCCTCGAAGATGTGGCCGGCGTGCTGACCAAAGTGGCTCAGGGCGATCTGACGCACACCATTGAAGCCGATTACCAGGGACTTTTCGGTCGCCTGAAAGACAATACCAACGGCACCATTGCCCGCTTGCGCGAAGTGATCGGGCAGATCCAGGACGCGACCGATGCGATTAACACGGCCGCCAAGGAAATCGCCAGCGGTAACCAGGATCTGTCGGCGCGGACCGAAGAGCAGGCCAGCAGTCTCGAAGAAACCGCGTCGAGCATGGAGCAGCTGACCGGTACGGTAAAGCAGAATGCCGATAACGCCCGGCATGCCAACCAGCTGGCTGGTAACGCCCAGCAGGTGGCGGAAAAAGCCGGTGCGGTGGTCGGTCAGGTGGTCGGCACGATGAGCGCCATTCACCAGTCGAGTAGCAAGATTTCGGACATTATCAGCGTCATCGACGGCATCGCCTTCCAGACCAATATTCTGGCTTTGAATGCTGCCGTTGAAGCTGCGCGTGCCGGCGAGCAAGGGCGTGGCTTTGCCGTGGTGGCGACCGAAGTGCGAAGCCTGGCGCAGCGCAGTGCAGCCGCCGCACGCGAGATCAAGGGGTTGATTTCCGACTCCGTCGAGAAAGTCGAAACCGGTAACAAACTGGTCGATCAGGCTGGCCGCACGATGGAAGAGCTGGTCAGCAGTATCAAGAATGTGGCGCGGATCATGGCCGACATCGCCGAAGCCAGCCGAGAGCAGAGCACGGGGATTGAACAGGTTGGCCTGGCCGTCAGCCAGATGGATGAGGTCACGCAGCAGAATGCCGCGCTGGTCGAAGAAGCAGCTGCCGCCGCCGAGAGCCTCGAAGAGCAGGCACAAGCATTGGCGCAGTCGGTCTCGGTTTTTGATTTGGGTAGTGCTGGCGGAGGTAAGCAAATGGTCGTCGCAACGCGGCGCACGCAGCCGGCGGCAGCGCTTGAGTCCGTTAGTCGCCCTGCCGCCCAGCGCCCGGGGCAGAAGTCGCCGCCAAAACTTGCTGCATCACTGGACGATGAATGGCATGAGTTTTGATGTCATCATGCCACCTTACGTCGCACAATTTTCAGCATCAGGAATCGAGACAGAATCATGATTGAGCCAAAGCGCGCTTTCGGAACCTCGTCTTCACAGGCGGCGCTGGCGCCGCGTGAGCCGCGTGATCGCGAGTTCGTTTTTTCCTCGGCTGATTTCGAGCGGGTGCGCAAGCTGATTTACCAGCACGCCGGGATTTCACTCTCCGAAGTGAAGCAGGATATGGTCTATAGCCGCCTGGCCAGACGCTTGCGGGCAACCGGGCTGAACAGCTTTGCCGAATATCTGGCCTTGCTCGAAAAAGGCGACAAAGATGAATGGGAAAAATTCGTCAATTCACTGACCACCAACCTCACCTCGTTTTTCCGCGAGCCGCATCATTTCCCCATTCTGGCGCAGTTTCTCAAAAGCCTGCCGGGCAATGCGCCGATCAAGATCTGGTGCTCTGCTGCGTCCACTGGCGAGGAGCCTTACAGCATTGCGATGACGGTGGTCGAGGCATTCAACAGCTTCAGCGTGCCAGTGACGATCATGTGCTCTGACCTCGACACCAATGTGCTGGCAACCGCTGAAAAAGGCGTTTATCCGATTGATCGCGTCGAAAAGATTTCTCCTGAGCGCATGAAGCGGTTTTTCCTCAAAGGTTCCGGCTCGCAGGAGGGCTTCGTTTGCGTGCGCCCGGAATTACGCCGACTGGTGACGTTCCAGCGCCTGAACCTGCTGGAGCCCAACTGGCCGATTCGTGGCCCGCTGGATGTGCTCTTTTGCCGCAACGTGATGATTTATTTTGACAAACCGACCCAGTACAAAATCCTATCGCGCTTTGCGCCGCTGATGGCTGAACACGGCTTGATGTTTGCCGGCCACTCGGAGAGCTTCCTGCACGCGGCGGATCTGTTCCGCTCGAAGGGCAAAACGGTCTATGAACTCGCCCGACCGAAACGCTAGCTGGAGTGGCGCCAGTGCCTCAAAGAAAGCGGCGCAGGCAGATCATGCCGCTGAGCACGCCAATGAGCACGGCGTGGTTGAGCATCTGGCCACCAATCTCTATTTCGACAAGCACTTCGAGGCCAATGCCGTCAAAGTGTTGCCGGGTGAATACTATGTCACGCGCCGCGATATGGTGATGGTGACCGTGCTCGGCTCATGCGTTACCGCCTGTGTGCGCGACGTCGACTCCGGTGTTGGCGGGATGAACCACTTCATGTTGCCGGAAGAAGCCGGCGGCGAAGTCGTCAGCACGTCAGCACGTTACGGCACCTTCGCCATGGAGGTATTGATCAACCACTTGCAGAAGCTGGGCGCCCGTCGTAACCGGCTGGAAGCCAAGGTATTTGGCGGCGGTGCGGTGCTCGAAAGCCTGGTCAGCAGCAACGTAGGGACGCGCAATGCCGAGTTTGTTCTCAGTTATCTGAAAACCGAGAAAATCCCGATTGTTGCCAAGGATTTGCTGGATTCGTATCCGCGTAAGGTTTATTACTTCCCGCAGACGGGCCGCGTGCTGGTGCGCAAGTTGCACCGCGTTCACAACGACACGCTGTTTTCACGCGAAAAGGCCTATCGCAGCCATCTGGCGGAAACCAAAGTCGACGGCGATATCGAGCTGTTTACCTGAAATTTTTGCAACGAGACTTCCTGTTATTTTTAATTTGTCCGGATTCGATTCATGTCTATAAAAGTGCTTGTAATTGACGATTCTGCGGTAATGCGTAAATTGCTCGTTGAGCTGATCAACAGTGCGCCGGATATCGAGGCCGTTGGCTCGGCGCCGGATGCGCTGATGGCACGCGAGATGATCAAAACGCTGAACCCCGACGTGCTGACGCTTGATGTGCAGATGCCGAAAATGGATGGCATCGAGTTTCTCGAACGCTTGATGCGTCTGCGCCCGATGCCGGTGGTGATGGTCTCGTCATTCACTGAGTCCGGTTCTGATACCACGCTGCGGGCGCTGGAGCTTGGCGCAGTCGACTTCATCGGCAAGCCGAGAATGGACAGCGCCAACAGCACTGACGATTACGCACAGGAGTTACTCGACAAAATCCGTGCCGCGCATGGCGCCCGTTTGCGTCGCCCGGCGCCGGTGACTGCCGCAGCGGTCGCGCCCAAACAGGAAGCCGCCGCCCCGCGTGGTCCGGCGCGCCCCGTGACGGCTGGCGGCAAGATTATTTTCCTCGGTGCATCAACCGGCGGTACCGAGGCGATCAAGAGTTTCCTGCTGGGTATCCCCGCCGATTGCGCACCGATTCTGATCGTGCAGCACATGCCGGAAACTTTCACCGCCTCATTTGCCGCGCGACTCAATACCCTTTGTCCTCCGCACGTGATTGAGGCACAAGGCGGCGAGCGCATCGAGACCGGGATGGTTTATATCGCACCCGGTCACTCCCATTTGCAAATCAAGCGCACCGCCAACGGTTACGTCACTGAATTGCTGAAAACACCACCAGTCAATCGTCACCGGCCTTCAGCCGATGTCCTGTTCGATTCGGCAGCCGAACTTGTCGGGCGCAATGCGCTTGGCGTGATCTTGACCGGCATGGGCAAGGATGGCGCACAGGGACTTTTGCGCATGCGTCAGGCCGGTGCCCGCACCTTCGGGCAGGATGAGGCCAGTTGCGTTGTCTATGGAATGCCCCGGGAAGCCGCGCTGGTTGGCGGTGTCGAAGAAGTGGTCAGTCTTGATGACATGGCACGGCGTGTTCTTGCCACATTGAACAAAGCCGTG
>CAJBIL010000147.1 GCA_903953145.1 uncultured beta proteobacterium | reverse complement strand
GTATTGCAAGCGAAGATGAAAGCCATGACGCGCATCGCCACCTTGCGCCAGAACCTCTCGGCCGCCAACCGGAAGCTGGAAGAACTGGCCAGCCGTGACGGACTGACCGGGTTGTTCAACCGCCGCTATATGGACATGACCACCGATGCGCGGTGGGATGAAGCCTGTAACGGGGGCAACAGCTTTGCCATCCTGATGATCGACATCGACAACTTCAAGAAATACAACGATCACTACGGCCACCAGTCGGGTGACGATTGCCTGCGCAGTATCGCTGCCGCTATTCAAGGTACGGTAGATCAATGCAAGGGCAGCGCACAGGCCTTTGCTGCACGCTATGGCGGTGAAGAGTTCGCCGTGGTGATGCCCTGCGCCACGCCGGACACGGTTGCCGCCCTGGCTAACGGCATTGTCGCGGCGATTCGCCAATGCGCGCTGCCGCACGAGAAAAACGCCGACTGGGGAATCGCCACCGTTTCGATTGGCAGCGCCCGCCTCGAACACGCCACCGGCCGCCTCGCCCCCCTGTTCCGCGCCGCCGACCGTCAGCTTTATCACGCCAAGGAAAACGGCCGCAATCGCGCTGAATTTGCGGGTGATATTGATGCAGATGTGACGGTGGGCAAAGAGGCGTAACGCTCGCTCGCGCTGACGCATTTCCAGGAATATGCCTGCAACCTGATTGGCTCAGAAAACAAGGCGCCACGGTTTTCTGTTTCTTTGGTTTTACGGCAGGGAAACCGGGGGCTGTTCCTTGCCCCGCCAAACTACATCGTTAGGCATAATCCCGCAGGCTTTATCCTAGAAAAAGCAGTTGACCACGGCGGACACGGCGAGCACAACGAAAAATCAAAAACTTAAACGAAATCACTTAATCACCCACTGGGTGACGCGAAGAAAACGCTTGAAACCCTTGTTTCTCGCCGTGTTCGCCGTGCCCGCCGTGGTTGGCACTGAGATTTTTAGGTTTATTGCTCATGAAAAATCCTGTTCCTGTCATCGTTATGGCGCAGCTTTTCGGCACCTCGCTGTGGTTCTCTGCCAACAGCGCGGCCGATGACCTGATCCGTACCTGGGGCATCGCTCCGGCGGATATCGGCACGTTGACCAATGCTGTTCAGCTGGGTTTCATCCTTGGCACGTTGAGCTTTGCCATTTCTGGCCTGGCTGACCGATTTGCGGCCAGCCGGATATTTGCGCTCTGCGCAGTTCTTGGTGCCTTGTGTAATGCGGCTTTTGCGATTTTTGCCACCGATATGAGCGTCGGTGTTCCGTTGCGCTTTACCGTCGGCCTCTGCCTTGCCGGCGTTTACCCGCTGGGGATGAAGCTGGTCGTCAGCTGGGTGCCGGAGCGCGCTGGGACAGCGCTGGCTCAGCTGGTGGGAATGTTGACGCTGGGGACTGCGCTGCCGCATGGCATTCGTCTTGCTGGTGGCGGCTGGTCGTGGCCGGCGACCATTCTGGTTTCGTCCGGGCTGGCCCTGATCGCTGCGGCGATGATTCTTCACCTTGGCGACGGGCCGCACCTGAAGCGCCGCCATGGAGCCCCGGCCTTGCGGCTGGGGCAGGTGTTCCATGCCTTTTCAGTCAAGGCGTTTCGCGCTTCTGCACTTGGCTACTTCGGCCACCAATGGGAGCTTTACGCCTTCTGGACGCTGGTGCCGTCGCTTGTCGTCCTCAGCGGTCTGGCAGCAGCGCAAAGTAGCGCACTTTCCGGCTTGTCTTTTGTCATCATTGGGATCGGCGCCCTCGGCTGTATTGCCGGTGGCTGGTGGAGTCAGCGCGTGGGCAGTGCCCGCGTGGCGGCTACCGCGCTCGGCCTTTCTGCCTTCTGTTGCGCTGTTTTTCCGTTGAGCGATGCCTTGCCGGGCTGGGGGAAAGTGTGTCTGTTGCTCCTCTGGGGCGCCAGCGTGGTCGCTGACTCTCCCCATTTTTCAGCGCTTTCAGCACGTGCTTGCCCGCCCGAAATTGTCGGAAGTGCGCTTGCATTCCAGAACGCCATCGGGTTTGCCATTACCCTGTTTTCCATCCATCTCGGCACCGCCTGGCTTGCTGACAAAGGAATAGCGATTGCCTGGCTGCTGCTGCCAGGCCCCTTGCTCGGGTTGATCGGGCTGTATCCCTTGTGGCGGCGGGGTGGTTAACGAATCCATGGGGGGAATATCCATGGTGCTCAGGTCGTCAATGAGTTCCTCAACATCCTGAATGGCAAGAAACGTGTGCCGCGTGCTGTTGCCAAGGTACCCTAAATTACAACCAATGGATTTTGACCCCATTGATTCACAGAACGCCTATCCATGGGGGTTGCAGAGCATTTGATCCGTGTAATGGTCTTCTGTTTGCTGACGCGCCACAAACCACCAGACAGTTCAATGCGTAATTGAGGCGCAATGTCTCGGTTTTTAGTCTTGAAATGCGTTAGTGCGAGACCTGACCCTCCCTATTGGGTGCATGACGTTATTCTTCCTTAACCACAGAAATATCTACCACTGACCAGTCGAAGCCGTTCCGGATAGAGTTCTCAAAAGCGCCATCTATTGAAATGCAAAAGCCGCTTGTCGAGTTCTGAGGCGTATTCAGTTCAACAGCCAAGAGCCTTCCGATAGATTTCTCTCCACTTATATCAGTCCCTTTAGGCTGAACCGAGAGAGTTACCCCTGTCAGATAGAACGGGGAGCC